>JAHFCS010000008.1:9878-12102 GCA_023249395.1 Gemmatimonadota bacterium | reverse complement strand
GGTCACCGACCCGTCTCCACCCGCACCATCCGAGCGGAGCCGGCCGGCCTCGAGGGTCGGTGAGGACGAGCATCGCCCGCACGTACCCGAGATATGGCGATTCGGCGCGAGCCGTGGCACCCGTTGCGCGGGTGGAGGCTTCCCTTGCGCGCACTCGAGCTTCGGCTGCCCTGGAGAAATCGTCAACGAATACCCTGACCGAGAGACGAAGCTCGCGGCTCGCCGGATAGTGAACGATCTCGGCGAGGCTCGTGTGCAGAGGATGCGCCGCAGCCGCTTCGCTCGACGCGAGAACGGCGGCAAACGCAACGGTCATCGCTATAGCAATCGCTGCCATAGCACGCCGTCTCACCAGGGATTGCGCTCGACTGCCCAGCGGGCTGCGATGACCATCACGATCGACGACACCATCAGCACGCGAAGGCGGAGCGCCCCGGGCGCCGACGGTGCGGCAATCGATGCGCGAAGGCGCCGAATAATCCAATCCGCGACGAGCAGGAAAGCTGCCGCGAAGATCAGGACGACGATCTGACCGAGCTCGATGCCGACGTTGAACCCGAAGAGCGGGAGGGCGATGCGATCGACGAAGAGATTCCGCAGGTAATCTGCGAATCCAGCTCCGTGCACCAGCCCGAAAACCGCAGCGAAAACCGGCCGATACCGTCCCTTGAGTGGCGCTGTCGCCCTGTCGCGAACAATGATGTTCTCGATGCAGGTCGCAACAATCGTCACCGGAATCAGGAATTCGATCAGCCGGATCGGGAGGACCATCGCACCGGTGACTGCAAGCGCAAGTGTCAGCGAATGGCCAACAGTAAAAGCCGTCACCACCCAGAGAGCGTTCCGCCAGTCACGCGGGCGGTAGATCGCGGCAAGCGCGAGGAGGAAGAGGATGTGATCCATCGCCCCCAGGTTGGTGATGTGCCTGAAGCCGAGCTGCATGAAGGTCACCAGCTCCGACGTCATCTACCTGGCCTCGCGGTCCATGGAATCCAGCACCGCGCGAATCTCGCGCGGCTGGGTCGGGTGGAAGCTCGGATTCACTTTCAGCGCGGTCTCGAGGAAATAGCGCGCGCGCGCCGTCTGGCCTAACGATCGCTCGATCATTCCGGCGTGGTAGAAGAGCATCGCGTCACAGGTGCCGAGACGCCGCGCGTGCATCATCGCGTCACGAGCTTCAGCGTCGCGGTGCTCCCTATGGAGGGCCCAGGCGAGCAGGTCGTAGCCGTAGACGTCCTTTCGCGTCTCGATCTCCATGGTGACGTTTGCGAGCACTTCGGGAATCCGGAGATTGTGGTCGAGAAGGAAGAGACTCCACGCGCGGTGGTACGCACCCGGCTGGCCGGCGACGGCGACTTCCATTGTCTTGTAGTAGTCCGCTGCCTGCGCATTGTTGCCGAGTGCCGCAAAGGCGTCGCCGATGGTCCCGAGTGTCGCCGGGTCGAGCTTGATGGCAATTCCGCGCTCGCCGTACTCGATCGCCTTTTTTGGGTTGCCTTCGATCGCCTCGAGATGCGCCATCGCGTCGAGCAGCCTGTAGTCGTTCGGCTCGATCGCCAGGCCCTGCTCGAACAGCGTCCGCGCTCCTCGCAGGTGGCCGTTCCGCATGTCGATGTCACCGAGTCGCAAGTGGAACCACGCGAGCTGCTCCTTCGGAAGATCCCGGCGCATCTTCGCATTGCGGAGAGCATCGGCGAGAAGCTTTCGCGCGCCGTCGGTATTCCCCCGGATCTCCGTCCACCGCGCGAGGCGCGGAGCAATCGAGAGCTGCGTTCGCACGTTATAGAGCGAGTCGAACGATTGTTGCGCCATCTCGTAGTGGCCGAGCTCCATTTCGATCTCGCCGAGCTGAGCGCGGTACTGCGGCATCGACGGATCGTACGCAACCAGATCCTTCGCCACCTGCTCGGCTTCCGGAAAGCGATGCTGCGCAACGAGTGCAGCGGCGAGTGTGACGAAAGTCGGAGCGTTCCGATTCACGCGCAGCGCCAGCGAGCGTCGCGCATACTCCTCGGCCTGATTGTAGTTCTGGTCCTCGCCGGTTTCGCGTGCACGCTGTAGGTGGAGTGCTGCCAGCTGGCCGAGTGCTATCGCGCTCTGTGGGTCCTGAGCGAGGGCGACTTTCCAGACGCGGATTTGAATGTCACGGTCGGCCGTTTCCGACATGACTGTGCGCGCACTCGTGGTGACCCTCGGGGCCGACGGCTCGAACGCTCCGAGCGCG
>JAHFCS010000008.1:0-9868 GCA_023249395.1 Gemmatimonadota bacterium | reverse complement strand
GGCCGCGACTACTACTGCGATTATGAATGCGGTGGTGGTGCGACGAGTCATGTGCACTTATCCGTGTACAGAGAACCTGCCGCCCGGTTCGTTGTTCGCGGACGGCAGGCCTCATGAAAATCGGCTACGGTCTATCTAGGTGCCTCGAGATACGGGAATGAGTTGGAGAAGCTTCTGACGCTCGCAGGGACGTTGTCGGAGGTCAGTCCGGCAACGACAGGAGCGGCAGGATCGAGCAGGTTTCCGAAGATCGCCGTCAGTCCGGCGTCAACGACATCGTCGCCCAGCATTCGACCGCCGTACCCGGTGCCCGGCTTGAGCGCCCACGTCAGCCAGCCGACATTTCCGGCCGCTGTGCTGCGATTCGGATAGACGAGCAGCTCGTCGGGTGTGAGCACCGCTCCGAGAGTAGTGATGATCGTCTCGCTGCGCCCGAACTGCGACGCGAACGCGCGGATGTGACCCGGGACGTCGGTGCCGCCGTCCTGCATTGTCCTGATGTCGTCGATCGGAGACTTGTTGTTGTGGAGCCCATGGTCGCGCTTCGGGAAGAACACTTCCGACACGAGAGGATTCCCCAGGCGCTCGATCTGCACGTAGACCTTGTTGGTATCCACGCCGATCAGTTCGGTGCTGTCGTTGCAGGCACTCGCGACAGCCACGAGTGACAGTGTCATCAGTCCGGCGATCGTGCGCTTCGGAGTCGCCGAGACAATTCTGGTGAGATTCATGGGGATAGTCCTAGCGGCTGATAGTGGCCCACACGCCGAATTTCGCGTCGGCGGCGGTGGAGGAGACAAGCTGCGCCTTCGGGACTTCGATGACGATCGCCAGCGCGTTGAAGGGACGCAGGAGATCGACTCCCGGGTTCCGGAACTGTTGCGCGGTCTGGGTCGACGGTGACGACAGCGGCCCCGTGGAGGGACGGCGGTCGGGAAGGATCTTGAAGAACTGCTCGAGATCGATGAAGAACGGATCGGCTCTCAACCCCGCGAAGACCTGCACTCCGGTTGGCGAGCCGAGCGCCGTATTGACGGCGCCCTCGACAACAACCGTGGAATTCACGAGGGTGTTGGAGGTACCGGTCGAAGCGGGACCTACCGGGCCGACGACCGTCACCTGTTGCGCCGAGCCTGTGCCGCTGTTGAAGGTGATCTGGAAAACCACGTCCTCTCTCGCGTCGCCGCCGTTATCGATCTTGAGCTGATAGAGCAGATCCGGGTCGAACGACGCGTTCTGGCCGGCGATCGGCGAAGAGGTCGTCATCACCAGCGCCACCCGGTCAGGCGATGAGCCGGGAAAGGCGTAGACATCGTTGATGTCCATCCGGGGATTGATCTCGACTTCGGGCGTGTCCTGGTGATCGGACGCGAGCAGGGCACCGATCCCAGCGACGCTTGCCGCGATGCCAGCGACAAAGACAATCGACAGATATCGGCCGCGGGTCAGGAACCTGTTACTCATCGTGTCTCCGCTTCAAAAAGGGGTTTGAGCAGTACAGCCACTGCCTTGTCCTGTGCTCAGCGCGCCGCGGGCTCAGGATCGTGATCTTGGATTCTTCTACGGCACTATCCGGATTCCGGATTTGTCGCTACGCAAATTGACGGCCGTTTGGAATTCAGCGGACGCCGACAAGTTTGTGCGTCTGGACGCTCAGCCGCCAGCGAGGGTGGCTCATGCAGTAGTCGATCGCCAGCCTCGTATTCTCGGCCGTGCGTGGTCCGTCCATGGGCTGGAGAAAGAAATGCTCGAAGGGGAGGCTCTCGAAATCCTCCGGAAGTGCATCCGGCTGGGGGTAGACCAGCTTGAGCTCGTTCCCCGACAGCTGTACGAGAGGAGCGCCGGCCTTCGGACTGACGCATATCCAGTCTATGGTTGCAGGCGCGATGCGCGTTCCGTTCGTCTCTATCGCCACCGTGAATCCACGCTCGTGGAGGCGGTCGATGAGCGGCTCATCGAGCTGCAGCAGCGGTTCGCCGCCGGTGCACACGACGAACCGCTCGACCTCGCGATCGCCGCGCCACGCGCGAGCGACCGAATCCACCAGCGCATCGGCCGTGGCGAACTTTCCCCCGTCAGGCCCGGTCCCGAGAAAATCCGTGTCGCAAAACTGACACACGGCCCGCGACCGATCCTCTTCGCGCCCGCTCCAGAGATTGCATCCGGAGAAGCGGCAGAAAACCGCCGCCCGGCCGGCGTTTGCTCCCTCGCCCTGCAGAGTATAGAAGATTTCCTTGACGGTGTAGCTCACCGCGATCGACTCCCCGCCGTTGATGCTCCGGTGGCGGCGTAACTCGCCGGGTCGGTGCCGCCCGCTTCACTGAATCCGCGGAGCCGAAGCTGGCAAGCGTCGCACCTTCCGCACGCTTCTCCCTCAGCACCGGGATCATAGCAGCTGGTCGTCATCGAATAATCCACGTCCAAACCAAGCCCGAGCTCGATTATCTGGCGCTTGGAGAGGCCGATCAGCGGGGCGCGAATGCGAATCGCCGGCTCGTCACCGCTTTCGACGCCGGCGCGCGTTGCGAGATTCGCCATTCGCTCGAAGGCGGCGATGAATTCCGGACGGCAGTCCGGGTAGCCGCTGTAATCGAGCGCGTTCACGCCGATGAAAATCTCTCGCGCACCGACGACTTCGGCCAGTGCAAGCGCGTGAGAGAGAAAGATCGTGTTCCTCGCGGGCACATAAGTGAGAGGAATGCCGTCCGGGTCGCCGGTGAGGTCGCGGTCTCGCGCAACGGGAATGTCGGAAGTCAGCGACGAGCCGCCAAAGACGCGGAGGTCTATTTTCGCGACGAGGTGCTGGACGACGCCGTAGCGCTGGGCGATCTTCCTCGCGGCGGAGAGCTCGATCGAATGACGCTGTCCGTAGTCGAAGCTGAGTGCATGGATGGCGTACCCCTCGCTTGTCGCGAAGGCAAGCAAGGTGGTCGAGTCGAGGCCACCGCTGAGAAGAAGTACGGCTCGTTTGCGCTCCATACCACAGGAAGATAAGCCTCGTGCGGGCGCCGAAGTGAAGACATTGAGTGCCGTTCCAGCTGTTCACACGATCGTGACTGCATGCGCTTTGGCTGCCGCGATCGCCTGCGCCGGTCGGCAGGTGAAGCTGGAAAGCGCCCGGGGCGCGGCGAGTCCCGCGATCACCGCGACCGACCTCCGCACGCGCCTCTACATCTACGCCGACGACTCCATGATGGGCCGGCGCGTCGGCACCGAGGGCAACAGGAAGGCGACCGATTACATCGCCGACGAAATTCGCCGCATTGGCCTCGAGCCGGCCGGCGACAGCGGCGGGTACTTCCAGACTATTCATCCGGACTCGACCTCCCGGTTCAGCGGTCACTCGCCGCCGGGAACCGCCCGTAACGTCATCGGCATACTTCGTGGCAGCGATCCCGCGTTGCGCAACGAATACGTCGCGATCGGGGCACACAACGATCACATCGGAATACGCGCGCAGCCGGTGGATTACGACTCTCTCCGGGCGTTCAACATCGCGGTCGAGAGAGCGGGTGCTCCGTTCTGGGATCGCAGAATTCCGGCGGACAAGCGGGCGGCGGTTCGCGCCACGATCCACGTAAATGTTGACAGCCTTCGGCGGATCCGTCCCGCACATCTCGATTCGATCAACAATGGTGCCGACGACGATGGCTCGGGGACTGTGTCGGTACTGGAGATCGCACAGGCCATGGCGAGCGCGCCGGTCAAGCCAAAGCGATCCATCATCTTCGTCTGGCACACCGGAGAAGAGGCAGGCTTGCTCGGCTCGCGGTGGTTCACCGACCATCCGACGGTTCCGCGCGATTCAATAGTCGCGCAGCTGAACATGGACATGGTCGGTCGCGGTGAGGTGGTCGATCTCCCCGCCGGCGGGTCCAACTATCTCCAGGTCGTCGGGAGCCGCCGCCTGTCAACCGAGCTCGGCGACCTGGTGGAGAAGGTCAACTCCGAACAGGCGATGCCGTTCAAGTTCGATTACCAGGAAGACACCGACGGGAATCCCAATCGTATCTACTGCCGAAGCGACCACTACAGCTACGCGCGATACGGGATTCCGATCACGTTCTTCACGACGGGGCTGCATGCAGACTACCATCAGGTGACCGACGAGCCGCAGTACATCAACTACGATCACATGAAGCGGGTGGCCGAACTGGTGAGCGATGTTGCATTGCGAGTGGCCAACCTCGATCACCGGGTGGTGGTAGATAAACCGGCTAAAGGGACAACCGCGGCTTGCGTGCAGTAAAGCCTGGGCCCGCCAAGCGGTCTAGGCTGCTGCAGTTCTCAACTCTCCGACGAGCCCTCGTAGTTGCTTACTACCGTCGAGCAGCTGCCCTGATGCGTTGGTCATCTCTTCGCAGGCCGCGCTCTGCTCTTCAGTCGATGCGCTCACTTGCATCGCCGCCGTCGCCTGCCCCTCGGCCGTTCGGGTGACGAGGCCGAGGTTTTCCGCAGCGCCCTCGACAGCGCGCATGTTCTGCTCGGCGCTTGCCGCCACAGCCGCCGCTGCCTCGCGTGTTCTCTCTGCCGCGGCGACGATCGTCGTCAACGCGCTGTCCAGCTCGCGTCCCACGCGCTCGATCTCACTCACCGACGCGGCGCTGTTCTCCATCGCCCGCGAGGTCGTGGTCACGCGAGTCGTAACCGATTCAGTCAGCCTGACCACGTCGTCCGCCGCTGCCTGAGTCTGGTCGGCAAGCTTGGCCACCTCCGCGGCAACGACGGCAAATCCGCGGCCGGCCGGTCCCGCCCGCGCAGCCTCGATCGATGCGTTAAGCGCGAGCAGATTCGTCTGCTCGGCAATCCGGCTCACCGAGACGACAAAGTCGTTGATTTCAGCGGCGGTCGCTGTCAGTCCGCTCACTTCGGATGCGGCCTGATGAACGATGTCGCGGACCTCGAGGAGGATATCGAGGGCGCGGCCCATTTCTCGGCGCTTCGCTTCCGCCTCGGATTCAATCGCTCCGGCAAGAGCGTGCACCTCCTCGGCGCCTCCCACCATGTCGCTGGCTCGAGTGCGGATGCCATCGAGTGCGGCATACACGGTGCGGATCTGGTGCACCTGGCTCTCCGCCCCGTGGGAGACGTCGCCGACGGCGTCTGCAATCTGCCCCGCCGAATCGGAGATCTGGCGTGATGCCGATGCGAGGTCGCTTGCCGAGCGCGCAACATCGTCGGCAGTTGACGCGGCCCCGGTCACGATCCGCGAGAGCGAGTCGCTGGCGTGGTTCATCGCCTCGCCAAGCGTGCGGAACTCGGTAGGAAGTCCAGCTGTCCTCGTGCGCACCTGCAGGTTGCCACGACTGAGCTGCATCGCGTGCTTGAGGAGCATCCGAAGCGGCCGGCCAATCGCAGTGGACGTCCGGCTGACGATCGCGACTGCGAGGAGCAGCGCGACCGCGATCACAGCGACCAGCATCGCCGACCTGCGGAGCGCATGCGCCGCGAGCGAATCCGCCGCGCGAGCGAATGCAAGATTGTTCGCATTGTCCACACGCTGGAGCTCGTCGAGGAGCTGCAAGACGAGCCCGGCCGCGATCTGCGCCTGAGCGGCTGCCTCATCCTGGCGGCCGAGGTCGCTCAGCCGATGCGCGACGGCGTATGCATTTTCGACTTCGGCGAGCTTGGTGTCGACGGCGACGGTGTTCGTGACTTCATCGGCGAGCTCGTTGCGCCGTGTCGTAAAGCTGTGGTGCATCCGGTGCGCTTCCCAGCCGAGCCGGTGAAACTGCGCCTCCGACTTCGGGCTGTGATCCGCCAGGTAGGACGTGGCAGCCTGAACTTCCTGCGTGATCGCGTGCGAGAAGCTCGCCGACTGCTGGGTGAGCTCGTTCGCGTGGGCGAAGCGGTCGCTCACCTCGCGCGACATGCCGGAGATCGTAGCCCATCCGAAGAGGCCGGCGGAGATGAGCAGCAGGACCAGCATCGCGAACCCGAAGGCCAGCGTGCGTCTGATGGAATTGGCGGGGAGGGAAGGAAGCTTCATCACCGAACCGCTCCGGCGAGAAGACTGCCGTGGCTGACACGCGCCACCCTGAAGCCCATGCCTTGAGGATCGCCGCCCTCACTGAAGTACGCCGGCCCGGTTACTCCCTCGAAGGGATGTTCCGCACTCAGTGAGGCGATGTACTCTCGAATTCCGCGCCGGTCGCTGCCGCGACTGGCGATGGCGCGGGCGACGAGCCTCGTCGCATCGTAACCGAGCGCGGCGAATGCATCCGGGGTGGCGTTGTATTTCTTCCTGAACGCGGCGACGAACCGCTGCACGGAGGGAGAGGGATCCTCGGCATTGAACGAGGTGCCGACGTATGCCCCGTCGGAGGCGGCGGTGTCGGACACGATGCTCTGCCATCCATCGCCGCCGAGAAACATCGCGTCGAGCTGTTGCCGCTTCGCTTCATGCAGGATCGCGAGGGCCGCTTTTTCGCGACTGGCGACAAACACTATTCCTGGGCCGTGCGCCTTGATGTTCGCGACGAACGGCTCGGCATCCTTGAGCGCCTCGTCGATCGGATCGAAGCTGATGACGGTGCCGCGAAAGTTTCGGCGAAACGCATCAGCCAGACCACGCCCGTAGGCGTCGTTATCGTAGAGAACGGCTGCCTGCTTCATCGCCGGCGCTGTGCCTCCGATCTGCGAAGCGAAGCGTCCCAGTATCGCGCCGTTGAGCGAGTCGCTCGAGATGACGCGAAAGACCCAGGGGGATACTCCGGTGAGGTCGGGAGATGACGCGCTGGTCGCGACCGCGGTGAGCTCGCCATCGTACACTCGCGCTGCGGCGATCATCGCACCCGAGTTGACGTGGCCGATGACTGCGAGCACCCCGGGATCGCGGACGAAGCCTTCCGCAATAGCTGCAGCGCGGGCCGCGTCGGCGTCGTCGTCCCTGGCAATTACGTGCAGGGGTGAGCCGTGCAATCCGCCGGCGCGATTGATCTCCTCGACCGCGAGATCGATTCCGTGGCGCGTCATGATGCCGTCGCTGTCCTTCCACGGACCAGCCGCGCCTACTGTATATGTGCCGCTCTTGTGCTCACATGCCGCGAGCGCCAGGAGGGCAAGCGTGAATCGGGCGTGTCTCAAGTAGTTTCTCCCCGGGAGGGGCGGTCGGGGACCGTCCCGAGGATAGACGAGGGCGGAGCCCCGGAGTCACGGGGCCGCCGCCTCTGGTTCTCCTCTACGCGCGGATCTGTGCGGTCGCCAGTGAGACGGTGAGACGGTGAGAACTACAAGACTTGGGGAACTGCATCCGTTGCCTGAAGATTCGTGGTGTAGTTGCAGTTGCCGTTCACAAGAAAAGAAACACCATCTTCCCGGGTGGTCTTGAAGCGGCGACGCGATCCTGGTGCTTTCCTCACCGTCTCACCGCCTCATTGCAAACTCACCGATCTGTCTCTGACACAAATGCAGAGGAGAGCCCGGCGATCTAAACGCCGTGCACGCGACAGCCGAGCCGATGGCGGTGCTTCGCGAACGATCGGTACAGTCTTTCGGCGACTGGCCGCGCGAAGGGAATCGAAAAGATCCAGGACATCAGCCTTCCCTTAGGCAGTACATCGAGTAGCTGCTCGATTGCTGCCGCTCCCTGCCAGGTGCGGCCGTCATCACGGCGAATTACCTGTATGGACTCACTGTATGCGCTCTCGGGAATCCAGGGGAAGCGCGCCGCGACGTCCGCGTGTTGCGAGGGAATGATCTCGAGCACACGGTCGTCATCCATCTCCTCGAGAACACCGGCTAGCCTGCCGCAGACATTGCAGCCGCCATCATAAACCACGGTGTATGCCCGATTGTTCTCGCCTGCTCCTGCCGCGCCGCCGCCGACATCCGCCGAGCGCGAGGTCGTACTCATCTTCGCCGCGGGCTCGGCTGCTGCTGAGTCAGACAGTGGATCGTCCCCAGTCCCCAGACGAGATCGACGGAATGAATCCCGACTACCTCCCGGCCGGGAAACTCGCCGGCAATGATATCGAGAGCGATGCGATCGTTGGGATCGTTGAACGTCGGCACAAGGACGATCCCGTTTGCGATGTAGAAGTTCGCGTAGCTCGCCGGGAGTCGCTGCCCGTCCATCATCACCGGCCGCGGATAGGGAAGCTTGACGATCCGGAACGAACGGCGACGCGAAGCGCTCTCGAGTCGCTGGAGGTTATCCGCCGATGGCCCGTGATTGGGATCTCCCGCGTCTGCCTCGAAGGCGAGCAGCACGACATCCGGGGCGGCAAAGCGCGCTATGTCGTCGATATGCCCGTGAGTGTCATCTCCGACGCACCCCTCGCCCAGCCAGATCGTTTCTGTCGCACCGAGGTACGTCGCGAACGCCGCTTCGTACGACTCGCGTGTCATGCGTGGATTGCGCACCTGAATGTCGCTGAGCAGCCACTCCTCGGTGACGAGCACCCGACCGGCACCATCGGCTTCGATGCCGCCTCCTTCCAGGACGAGCGGCTCGCCATTGTCAGGCCTCAACACTTCGACGCGCGGCAATCCCGTGATCTTCTCGACCGCGGCGCCGACCTTTTCATCGAGACTGTAATTCTCGTACTTGGCCCAGCCATTGAAGCGCCAGCTCACGAGCTCTACCGTGCCGTCATCGCTCCACACGCAGGTGGGCGCGGAATCGCGCAGCCACACTCTGTCGGTAGGCACGACGTGGAGCCGGTAACCGTCGGGGGAGACATCGTGGGCAGTCAGGACCGCTGTCGCAGCAGCGCAAATGGTGTCGTCATGACAGAGAATCTCGACCCGTTCGTTGGTGTGGAGAACGCGCACGATCTCGGCGTAGACCCAGGGGATCGCGCCGAGTTTTCCCGGCCAGTCCGGCTCGTGATGCGGCCACGCGATCCATGTGGCGTCGTGCGGCTCCCACTCAGCGGGCATCATATAACGGGAAGACGCAAGCTGACCCGATTCGCCAGCCCGCGATATTGCCGCGGGCCTTGCGTCACTCATCCGATGTATCGATTGAGGATCGGGGCGTATGCATCGATGCGCCGGTCGCGGAGGAATGGCCAGTTGCGCCGTGTCTCCTCGATCAATTTCCTGTCGCACTCGGCCACCAGCACTGCCGGGTCGGTACCGGCCTCGGCGAGGATGCGACCGAATGGATCGCAGACGAATGAATTTCCGAAGAACTCTATGCCCCCGGTCCCTGCTTCATCCTCATGTCCCACGCGGTTGGCGGACGCGACGAAAACTCCGTTGGCGATGGCGTGGGCGCGCTGCGCCGTTCGCCACGCATCCACTTGCGACTCACCGAATTCGGCTTTCTCGGCGGGGTGCCACCCGATCGCGGTGGGATAGAACAGAATCTCCGCGCCAAGGAGGGCGTTGATCCGCGCCGCCTCCGGGTACCACTGGTCCCAGCAGATGAGCACGCCGATGTCGGCGTACCGCGTCTTCCACACGCGAAATCCATGGGATCCCTTATGATTTTCGTCCTGGCTGACGTGCGAGTCGCCGGGCGTGAAGTAATACTTCTCGTAGAACAGGGGATCATCGGGGATGTGCATCTTCCGGTACACGCCGAGAAGAGAGCCGTCAGCGTCAACGACCGCCGCCGAGTTGCGGTAGATGCCCGCGGCCTGTCGCTCGAAGATCGGGACGATGATCACCGTCTCGAGCTCCTTCGCCAGCGCCTGCATGCGACCGACCGTCGGTCCGGGGATCGGCTCCGCCAGGTCGAACCGGTCGCGCTTCTCGGCCTTGCAGAAGTACGGCGAGTTGAAGAGTTCCTGGAGGCAGATAATCTGCGCGCCGCGCGCGGCGGCTTCGCGTACGCGGACCACCGCGTGCTCGAGGTTCGAAGCCGCGTCCGCGGTAACCGACTCCTGAATCAAACCGACTGTGAATGGCGTGGTCATTG
>JAHFCS010000166.1 GCA_023249395.1 Gemmatimonadota bacterium | reverse complement strand
TGCCGCCGACGGGCGGGGCCCGTTCGACATCACCTTCATCGACGCTGACAAGCCGAACATCCCTGAGTATTTCACCTGGGCATTCAAGCTCTCCCGGCGAGGAAGTGTGATCATCGTTGACAACGTTGTGCGTGACGGAGAGGTGATCGACGCCGGCAGCGACGATGCCAGTGTCAAGGGTGTGCGCCGCCTCAATGAAATGCTCGCCGCCGACTCACGCGTGAGCGCCACCGTGATACAGACCGTTGGCAGCAAGGGTTACGATGGTTTCGCGATGGTCCTCGTCACCGGCAACCCGTAGCAACCGAGTCGGTCAATACGATCGGCCGCCATCGTGGCAACGCAGCACGTGGTACGGACTAAAATGAGTTCGCCGAGCGGCGGATCGCCGGAGCTGCAGCGGGCGCTCGGGCCAGTCGACGTCGTTGCCGTCAACCTCAACACCATCGTCGGCGCCGGAATTTTCGCACTACCAGCCGCGCTCGCTGCGGCAGCGGGCAAGTTGAGTCTTGCGGTGTTGCTGACGGCGTTTCTGCTCGTGACGCTGCTCGCATTATGTACCGCAGAGGTTGCGAGTCGCTACGACGCGACGGGCGGGCCGATGTACTACGCCTCGGTCGCATTCGGACCCGCCGCGGGATTCGTCATCGGCTGGCTCATGTACCTGTCGCGCCTCGCCGCATTCGGCGCGATTGCCGCGATTGGGATCGACTACGCAGTGGGTCTCTGGCACCCGCTCGCAGCTCCGGTGGCACGCGTCGTCACCGTGACCGTCTTCATCATTATCGTCGCGGCGTTGAACGTTCAGGGCGTTACGCATGGCGCCTGGTTGAGCAACATCCTCACGATCGCGAAGGGGGTGCCGCTCGCATTGCTCGCGATCGCGGGCCTCTGGCTGATGGGATGGAGGGCGGCGCCTACCGCGGTGCCGCACGGACTGGCAGAGCTGAGTCGCGGGCTGCTCATTGCGTTCTTCGCGTGCATGGGATTCGAGCAGGCAGCGGTGATCGCCGGCGAGGTGCGCAATCCGCAACGTAACGTTGCGGCGGGAATTCTCATCGCCGAAGCTGTCGTGGGGATCGTCTACGCGCTCCTCATGTTCGTCTGCTTCGCGACGGTGCCGGACCTCGCACACTCCACTCGTCCACTCGCAGAAGCGGCCGCGGCGATTGTTGGACCTGCCGGCGCAACGGTAGTCTCCCTGACCGCAGTCCTCTCGTGCGCTGGAGGACTGAGCGCCTCGACGATGATCACGCCTCGCGTTCTCTACGCGCTTGCAGCGCAAGGCGACCTCCCGCCGGCGCTGGCACGTATCGCATCGGTTCGGCACACGCCGGCAACCGCCATCGTCACCACCGCGGTGATCTTCTGGCTTCTCACCGTGTCCGGCACCTTTGTCTATCTCGCCACATTTTCCGTGATCGCGCGCATGCTGATGTACTCCTCCACATGTGTCGCACTGATCACGTTGCGCAGGCGCGACGGACCGGCGCCGATCACGATTCCGTGGGGGCCGGTATTGGCCGTGATCGCAGTCCTTGCCTGCACGATCACGCTCGTCACCGCGACGGGAACGGGAGTACGCGATGTGGCCATCGCCGTGGCGACAGGCTGGGCGGTCCGGACGATGGTGCGTAGGCGGGCCAGCCGCGTAAGCTGACTGGCCGCAAGCTTCGTCCAGGCGAGGGCGATCAGGTCATTGCAGCGAAGTGGAGAGCACTCCAAGCGGGTCGATGAGGGGTCTCACCGTCACCGCGAAGTGCACGGTCACTTCGTCGCGCACACGAAGCAGGCCGAGAAAGCGCCGCGGCGGCGCAATGCCGAAGTCTCGCAAGTTGATCTGGCGGTCACCAGCGAGAATCCACTCGCCTGCAGCGTTGCGTTTGACATTCCCGTACAACACTATCCTGCGCTCCACTCCGGCGATTCGCAGGGCGCCCTGCATTCTCACACGGCGCACTTTCTCCGAGGGATCGATCACGGAGTAGTCGCTGAGTGCGAAGCTGATGGTCGGATTGGCCGTCGCACCGAGCGTCTCGAAGAGGTCGCTGTTCTGCTGACTGATTCCGCAATCCAGGGAGCGAACCGGGACCTGCAGCGCGGCGCTTCGCACAGCCGGCAGTCCGTCCTCCTTCGTTCGCTCGAAATCTTCCGGCGCTGCCTCGGCGCTGACGTATACCTGCTTGGCGCTGCAGGTGAAGTCCACGATATTCGACGTGCCCGTGACCCAGACGCGGTCAGCAGTCGTTGCGGCAGCTGACTGCGGACTCGGTGGACTCACCGGAGGTGACTGACTGACGCATGCAGCGAGAACCAGCGAGCAGCCGAGAAGAAGCGAGTGACTGGGCTTCATGGATCAAGCCTGAGGGAGTTGATTCAAAGTTGGAAATCAATTCGCAGTAGTGCTGTCGGGAATTGGAGGAAGGTTCGTGCGGGTTTTGCCGACCGTTTTTGACTGACGCTTCAGCCGGAGGTTTCTCTCCTCCGCGGATCAGGCTTCACAGCGAACGTCTGAGCATAATTCTTCCCATTTGCCGTGAGCCTGGCAGTGAAGGTCCCGCTGACGCGGGTTCCCTCAGTTCGCCGGAAGCCGCCGGGAGCGGCTGCGTCCGCCGGTGGACGCGTCAGCGGTTCCCAAAAGACACGATGCATTCCCGGTGACGCCGAAAACGGCTCGGGGGGAGTCTGCCACAACGGCGAAACGCTCGGGATGCCGCCGCCGCGGCCCGGCCGGCCGGTCGGTGGCGCGGGCTGCGGTGATGGCCCCGTCGTGTACGTGTGAATTGTCGCGCCACCCGCGTCGAGTATCTCGAGCGTCACCGGTCCGGTGATGGCTTTTCCGATGTAGTAGTCGATCGCCGCACCATTCGGCGGATTGTGCGCGTGCGGCTCATCCTTCTGAAGCGGCGTTCCATTGTCGTCAGTCGGCATCATGTCGACGATATCCGCCGGCTTGAACAGATACGCATCCGCTCTCACGATCGAATCGTTGAGCTGGCGGAGCGGGCTGATGTCGTCTATAACCCAGAATCCGCGGCCATGCGTGGCGACGATCAGATCGTTTCCATAGATCTGAATGTCGCGCATGGACGTGACCGGCATGTTGATTCTGAGCGGTCTCCAGTTGTCACCGTCGTCGACCGAGACGAACACTCCCCGCTCGGTGCCGCAGAAAAGCATGCCGCTGCGAACGGGATCTTCCTTGATGGTGTGCACGTAGACGCCGGCCGGAAGTCCCCTGGTGATCCGCGTCCATGTCTTCCCCGTGTCGCTCGTGCGATAGATGTACGGATCGAAATCCTGGAGCTGGTGTCGATCCACGCTCGCAAATGCTTTCTTCTGATCGAAGTGCGACGCCTCCATCATCGTCACTCTGCTCCACGAGGATATTGCACGCGGCGTCACGTTCTGCCAGCTCTTGCCGTCGTCGGTTGTGAGCTGGACGTAGCCGTCGTCAGTGCCGATCCAGATGAGCGGAGCGGAGAGCGGCGAAGGCGCGATCGTGTAGATGACGCCACGTTTTCCGTTCCCGCCGGTTGCTGCTGCGGCGGTCGAGTCGAGTGTCGCCGGCACGCCGGGGTCGGGACGCGTGAGATCGGGACTGATCTGAACCCAGGTCTTCGCGCCATCTCTCGTCTTGAAGAGAAACTGATTCGCGTAGTAGAGCCCGTGCGGGTCGGCCTTCGAGAATACGAGCGGCTGCGTCCAGTCGCTGCGCCCGGTCTCGGGAGACTTTGGCGCCGTGGTTCCCTGGATGGGCGTGTTCGTCTCGAGATCGTACCGCGTGCCAGTTCCACCGTAAACGACTCCTGGATTCAGCGGATCGCCGGCGGTGTACCCGCTCTCGCCCCCAGGAGCGATCGGTTCCCAGTCGTGCATCGATATCTCGGCGAATTTTCCACGCGAGCGAACTGCGATCGCGCCCGAGTCCTGCTGCGCCCCCGTTACCCAGTACGGAAAGCGGTAATCGACGGAGAGGTGATAAAGCTGTGCCGTCGGCTGATTGAGCCATGAGCTCCACGTGACCTGGCGCGGATCGTCGGCGTTCGCATTGTGGGTGATGATCGCGCCTTGATCACTCGCCACGATCATCGTGTTCGAATCGTGGGGAGAGATCCACGCCTGGTGGTAATCGTCGCCGCCCGGTGAGCCTCTCAATACAACCCAGCTCTTTCCGCCATCGCGTGAGCGATTCACGGCGACGTTCGGAACGTAGACTAGGTCAGGATCCCTCGGATCGACCACGATCTTCTCGAAGTACCAGCCGCGACCCCACAGCGCAGAGTCGCCAGACATCTTCGTCCACGTCTCGCCGCCGTCGTCCGAGCGGAAGAGGCCGCCCTGTCCGGGCGGCGGTTGCTGCGGCGCCGCGGCAGGAGCGGCCGGCGCGCCCGGAGCGGCTGCAACCGGCGAAGGCGTCGGCGGCGGAGTGCCGAGTGGCGGCTCGACGGCGGGTTGCGCGTCGGGGACGAGACAATCCACGATCGCGTACACCCGCCTGGGATTGCTCGCCGCGATCGCGATTCCGGTTCTCCCGATGCCTTGTATTGGAAGCCCAGTCGTTACGGGTTTCCACGTGACGCCGCCATCGACCGACTTGAAGATTCCGCCACCCGGTCCGTTGGTGGGCGCATAGGTGAACCATGGAGGGCGCCTGGTATTCCACAAACCAGCGAAGACAATCTGTGAATCGGTTGGATCGATCACGACCTCCGCCGCGCCGACGTTCGCATCGCCAAGCACTTTCTTCCAGCTGTTGCCACCATCGGTCGATCGGAAGACCCCGCGCTGTTCGTTTGCGGCGTAGAGGTGACCGATCGCCGCGACGAGCACGACATCGGGATTGCGCGGATCGACGGCGATCTTGCCGATATGCTGCGTGTCGTCGAGGCCGATGTGCGTCCAGGTCCTCCCCGCATCGGCGGACTTGTACATCCCGTTGCCGTAGCCGACTGAGTCACGAAGCGTGGACTCCCCGCTGCCGACGTAGATGATGTCGGGGGCCGACGGCGCGACCGTAATGGCGCCGATGGAAGCAACCGGCTGCGAGTCAAACACCGGGAACCACACGCGTCCAGCATCGATCGTCTTCCACACGCCGCCATTGACCGAGCCGAAGTAAAACTCGCTCGGCCGGCTGGGCACACCGCTCACTGCGGCGACGCGCCCGCCACGGAAAGGTCCGAGCATCCGCCAGCTCAACCCAGACAACATGGAATCCAGGTCATATATCGTTCGCGCGCCGAGATGGACGTCATCGGGATCCATCGCCGAGGGCGATGATTTCACGAGGAGGGCACGGAGCCCGGTAGGGAGGATGGAAACCGCATACCCGAGCTGGCCGGCGTGGAGGACGAAATCACGTCGCGAGAATTTCTTCATATCCTTTGTGGGCAAGCACCTGAGCGGCGGTCAATTAACCGTCGGCGCCGACAGCGGTCAAGCAACGAAAGCGCGGCTATATTCTTGCGGCAGGAAGTTGTCGGTGCTGAGGGGAGCTCATCACGGCGCATGGTGCGTCGATTCAAGCGGGGAAAGAAATGATCGGTGAATCAACTGCGCATTTTTCGATCGAGGACGCGATGGCGCGGCTGCCCGGGCCTTATGATGAGCGGTCGGCCGCACTCTTCGCACACGGAACGCTTCTTGTGAAGCTCTACGCCCCGCGCGGACAC
>JAHFCS010000007.1:5062-19788 GCA_023249395.1 Gemmatimonadota bacterium | reverse complement strand
AATTCATGCAATAGCGTAGACCGGTCGGCGCCGGGCCATCGTCGAACAGATGTCCGAGGTGCGAATTG
This sequence comes from Gemmatimonadota bacterium, assembly GCA_023249395.1. Classification (GTDB taxonomy): domain Bacteria; phylum Gemmatimonadota; class Gemmatimonadetes; order Gemmatimonadales; family Gemmatimonadaceae; genus UBA4720. The sequence goes on along the minus strand of JAHFCS010000007.1, from coordinate 19,720 downwards.
GCTCCCTTCGACCGGACCTCCGTCCGCTCCATGAACAGCGAGCGATCGGTGCGCGTGACGACATTGCGCGGCTCGAGCGGGCGCGTGAAGCTGGGCCACCCGGTGCCCGACTCGTACTTGTCCAGGGAGCTGAACAGCGGCTCACCAGAGACCACGTCAACGTAGATCCCCGGCTCGTGATTGTCCCAGTACTCGTTGCGAAATGGTGTCTCGGTCGCGTCACGCTGCGTCACGTTGTACTGGAGCGGTGTGAGAAGCCGCTTGAGCCCAGGGTCGCCTTTCCTGAGCGGGCGGTGCGCAGTCTGCGAAGCGACATCCGCCTGCGCAGTAACTCTCGCGGGCAATGCGGCCGCGGCGAAGAGAAGCGTGGCGACTGCGGCCGCCGCAGACGTTCTATTGACTGGTCGAGACATTGAAGGTCCTGTGATTTGGGTCGAGCGTCACAGCTTTATACGCGGGGATCGTCAGAACAGATCCGTGCGCGGCGCACGCTGGGTCCCAAAATCGGGACAGTCGCTCAGCTAGCGGGGCTTGACCTTCGTAACACGAAGAAGAACCGGATCCGGCACTTCGGTCGCCGGCCAGGTATCGGCCTTGTTCCACATGTGGGTTCCTCCGCAGGCCGAACAACGCGACTTGTTCCCACTGGCCGCAATTCCTGCGAATGACTTGCTGTCGCTCGTGTGTCCGGTTGACACCGCTTTTCCCGTCTTCGCACACGTCATCATCATAAAAGGCATTTGGTACTCCGCGGGGGGATGACGGAACCTATCGCATTTGCATGCGCAGCGCTGCTCCGCCAGCACAACCGCCCGGCGACCGCTAAATTGAGAATCAGGAGGAAACGATGTCGAAGAATCGCCTACAGCTGCTGCACGAACAGGATCAGTCGATCTGGCTCGACAACATCGATCGCACGATGCTTCACAACGGCGACCTCGAGCGACGGATCCGTGAGGATGCCCTCACCGGGATGACTTCCAATCCCACGATCTTCGAGAAGGCGCTGGCTGAGGGTCCTGCCTACGACGATCAGCTGCTCGCGACCGACCCCGGCCTGACGTCGGCCGAGCTTTTCGAGCTCGTCGAGACCACTGACGTGCAGCAGGCCTGTGATCTCTTTGGTGGAGTTTACCAGGCCACGCGCGGAGGCGACGGATACGTCTCGATCGAGGTCTCGCCCGGCGTCGCCAATGAGTTTAGCAAGACTGTCGAGGAAGCGATGCGCCTGTGGAAAACAGTCGATCGCCCCAATGTGATGGTGAAGGTCCCAGGGACGGAACAGGGAGCGCTGGCGGTCCGCGACCTCATCTCCCGCGGCGTGAACGTCAACATCACGCTCCTCTTCTCCCTGGCCGCCCACGCCAGCGTCATCGACGCATACATGACCGGGCTCGAGGATCGAGCGGCCCGCGGCGAGCCGATCGACGGAATCTTTTCCGTCGCAAGCTTCTTCGTCAGCCGGGTAGACACCGAGGTGGACAGGCGCATCGACGCGATGATCAAGACGGCAAGAGGTGGCGACGCCGAACGGTTCCGCCTGCTCAAGGGTCGCGCCGCGATCGCCAACGCCAAGATGGCCTATCGGCTGTTCACACGGAGATTCTCCGAGCCGCGCTGGAAAGTGCTTGTCGAAAAGGGCGGTCGCGTTCAGCAGCCGCTGTGGGCGAGCACCAGCGTGAAGAATCCGGAGTATCGAGACGTGATGTACGCCGAGGGGTTGATTGGGCCCGATACGATCGACACGATGCCGCCCAAGCTGATCGAAGCCTTCCGCGACCACGGCGTCGTCGAGCGCACGGTTGACAAGCGGCTCGGCGCCGCCGAAGGCGTCATCCGCGAGATTGAAGCCGTAGGTATCTCGATGAAGGACGTCACTGACACCCTGCTCAGGGAAGGTCTGGCGAGCTTCCAGAGGTCGTTCGATTCGCTGACCGAGGGAATCGCGAAGAAGATGAGCGCGCTGGCGGCTTCGACGAAGTGACCTCCGTCTACATACCGCGGACGAAGATCGTCTGCACACTGGGGCCGGCGAGCTCCACTGACGAGGCGGTGCGGGGACTGATGGAGGCGGGCATGAACGTGGCCCGCCTCAACTTTTCGCATGGAACTGCGGAGCAGCATACCGAGGCCATCGCGATGGTCAGGCGACTTGCGGATTCAATGGAGCTGCCGATCGCGATCATCGGCGATCTTCAGGGTCCACGCATTCGTGTCGGTGACATCGCCGAGCCGCGCACGGTGACGCAGGGAGAGGATATCGTCCTCGTTCCCGAGGGCCGGGAAGGGCAGGGGGAGATCCCGGTCACATACGATCAGCTGGCAACGGATGTCCACGCCGGCGACCGGATTCTCATCGACGACGGCCTAATCGAGCTGATGGTGATCGAAGTGTCGGCGCCGAAGGTTCGCGCCCGCGTCCTGCACGCCGGCGAGATAAACGCACACAAAGGCCTGAACCTTCCCGGCGTGCAGGTGTCGGCGCCTTCCATCACCGAGAAGGACGCAGCCGACATCGAGTTCGCCGTCGCTCAGCAGCTGGATTATCTGGCGCTCAGCTTCGTCCGCCGCGCGCGCGACATCGAAGAGCTGCGCGCGATGATTCCCAAGGGCACGCTGATAATTGCCAAGATCGAGAAGGACATCGCGCTCTCCAACATCGAGAGCATTCTCCAGGCTTCCGACGGGGTGATGGTCGCTCGTGGAGATCTTGGCGTCGAGCTTCCCTTCGAGGAGGTGCCCGGGGCGCAGAAGCGCATCATCAGTCTTGCGAATCGCATGGGCCGGCCGGTGATCACGGCGACCCAGATGCTCGAGTCCATGGTCGAGCACCCGCGGCCTACACGGGCTGAAGCGAGTGACGTCGCCAACGCGATTCTCGACGGTACGGACGCCGTCATGCTGTCGGCTGAAACCGCAGCGGGTGCCTATCCTCGCATGGCTGTAGAGGCGATGAGGAGAATCATCGCACAGGTGGAGCGCCATCCGCCGCCAAAACTTCGCGCACGCGTCGAACACAACACGGCGCTCACCGTCGTTCCCACCGAAGTCGCCATCGCCGCGGCGACGACCGCCGCCGTCGATATGCTGGCATCGCCGTTGGTTGTAGTCTTCACCAAAGGCGGCTTCTCGGCGCGGATCGTCGCCTCGTATCGTCCGGGCGTTTCGATCCTCGTCCTTACCGATCAGCCGCGCACGTACCGGCAGCTGGCGCTCGTGTGGGGAGTGATTCCAGTTCTCGTTCCGCACTGCGACACCTACGACGAGATGATGCAGCGGGCGAGGCAGGCGGTCGTGGAGCGCGACCTTGCAGCGCCAGGCGACCGCATTCTCGTTACGGCTGGTGTTCCGTTCGACGTACCCGGCACGACGAATCTTCTCAAGGTCGAGACCATCTGATGAGTGGCCGCACGGGGTGAGAGTGCGCGCGTGAAGCTCACTTTCCTGGGCACCGGTACGAGCTTCGGCGTCCCGCAGATCGGGTGTGGCTGCGCAGTTTGCCACTCACCCGATCCGCGCGACAAGCGGACGCGCGTCGGTGCGGTAGTTGAGACCGATGAGGGCGCGCGGCTCCTGATCGACACGCCGCCCGAGCTGCGGATGCAGCTGATCGCCGCTGGGATCGACCGCGTCGACGCTGTGCTTTTCACGCACGATCACGCCGATCATACGCACGGCCTCGACGACATTCGGTCCATCTCGAGCCGCCGCGATGGCCCACTCGACATGTACGGGCCTGCTGATTCGCTGAAACGGCTCGCGAGCCGGTTTGCCTACATCTTCGACGACAAGGTGCGAGCCCTGCCAGGCACGTCGAAGCCCGAAGGCCGCGCGATTCCCCTCGAGGATCGGGAGCGCGTGATGATCGCCGACGCCGATGTTCTACCGGTCGCCCTTCCGCACGGACCGGTATCGGTTTTCGCCTATCGCATGGGCCCGCTGGCGTACGTCACCGACGCGAAGGTAATCCCGCCGGACGCGATGACTGCCCTGATCGGTGCAAGGGTTCTCGTCATCAACGCCTTGTTTCGCACCGGTCATCCAACGCACTTGAGCATTCCCGAAGCGGTGCGTGCGGCCGAGGCGATCGGTGCCGAACGTACATATCTGACTCACCTGACCCACGACAACTTCCACGCCGACCTCGAAGCTGAGCTTCCGCGTGGCATCATGCCCGCTTTCGATGGCCTCACCGTTCGCATTGACTGACCAATGAAGATCCGGATCGATTTCTCGAACATGATCGGCGAAGCAGCCGGCGGAATTCCCGAGGCCGAATGGGTCCGATTGCATTGCGAACGGCGCTGCGTCCGAGTGGCTGGAACATGCTCTCGAGCGAAACGCGTGGTGGATTTCCTCGCCTGCAGGTGCTCGACAATGTTGATCCGGAAACGATTGCCGCGCTCCTCGATCGGATCGACCTCGCGCGAACGCTGTTCGTCGTCACGTCGAAATCCGGCGGGACGGCAGAGACGATGTCGCAGTATATGATCGTGAACGAGCGCATCGAGAAAGCGGGCCTGCCTGTCGCCGAGCATTTCGTTTTCGTGACTGACCCGAAGCAGGGGGCGCTGCGTCCAATCGCGAAAAAACTGCGCATTCCCGCGCTCGATATCCCGGCCAACGTCGGCGGTCGCTTCAGCGTTCTCACACCAGTCGGCACTTTGCCGGCCGCGTTGATCGGCATCGACATCTCCGAGCTGCTCGCGGGCGCATCCGAGATGGCGGACCGCTGTGGCAATGCGGAGATCGAACGGAATCCCGCCGGCACTTACGCGCTGCTCCAGTTCCTTGCGGATACGCGGCACGGAAAGACGATCGACGTCCTGATGCCGTACTCCGATCCACTGCGCGACTTCGCCGCGTGGTTCGTGCAGCTCTGGGCGGAAAGTCTTGGCAAGCACACTCCAGACGGAGGATCGGCGGGATCGACGCCGCTCGCGGCGCTCGGCGCAACCGACCAGCACAGCCAGGTCCAGCTCTTCATGGAGGGACCGAAGAACAAGTGCGTGACTTTCGTCGCCGTTGATGAGCGCGCGACGAACCTCGCCATTCCCCGGAGCTTCGCCGACGTCAAGGAGCTCGGCTATCTGGGCGGGCACACACTGGGAGAGCTGATCGCCGTTGAGCAGAGGGCGACGGCCGGTGCGCTCGCCAGACGGGGACGGCCCAACCTCACGATTCACATCGCGAAGGTCGATGCCCGGCACGTCGGAGGGCTGATGATGTTGTTCGAGATTGCAACGGCGTACGCCGGCCAGCTTTACGGGGTCGATGCGTTCAATCAGCCGGGGGTGGAGCTTGGGAAACAGTTCGCCTACGCGCTACTCGGACGGCCCGGCGCCGATGAGGCGAAAAAAGAATGGGAGTCCCTGCCCAAACCAAACCCCCGCTGGAGTGTCTGAAGCCCTTGCAACCGCCTGTCGCTGCGGCGAGTTTCCGGCACGATGATTGAAAGACTGATGAATGGAGCGGTGACCGTAGACGACGGCAACGTCGTCATTGAAAACCGGTCCGCGATCGCGTCGCCGGCGATGGACGCGCTCGTCTACGCCGCCGTTTTTGGCGACCAGGATAGCCGTGACAACGCTCGCTGGCTCATCTGGGAGATCGGCCAGAAAGTCGGCGTGATTCCCTCGTCGATTCACGACCTCTATCTCGCGCGCGGCCGCGGTGAGACAGGCGGGTTCACGGTTCCGGCAATCAACGTTCGCGGGATGACCTACCATACCGCGCGCTCGATCTTCCGCACGGCGATCAAGCTGAACGCGGGCGCCTTCATCCTCGAGATTGCACGCTCCGAGATCGCATACACCGACCAGCGGCCGCCCGAATACGTTGCCATGATCATGGCCGCGGCGTTGCGCGAGGGATTCCGCGGACCGGTTTTCATCCAGGGCGATCACTTTCAGGTCAGCGCCAAGAAGTTCGCGGCGGATCCCGCAGGAGAGGTTGACGCCGTCAAGCAGCTCGCGCGGGAGGCTGCCGCGGCTGGGTTCTACAACATCGACATCGACACGTCCACTCTCGTCGATCTCTCCAAGCCGACTCTCGACGAGCAGCAGCGGACGAACTACGAGCAGGCTGCCGACATCGCCGTCTACGTACGGCAGCTGCAGCCGGAGGGGATCGACATCTCCCTCGGTGGCGAGATCGGCGAGGTTGGGACACTGAACAGCACCGTCGAAGAGCTGCACAGCTACATGGACGGCTTCAATCGGACGCTCGCGCGCCTCGCTCCCGATGCCGAAGGGCTCTCCAAGATCAGTGTGCAGTCGGGAACCACCCACGGCGGTGTCGTTCTCCCCGACGGCTCGATCGCCGACGTCAAAATCGATTTCGAGACGCTTCGGCGGCTGTCGGTGGAGGCTCGCGAACACTACGGTCTCTCCGGAGCGGTCCAGCACGGGGCCTCGACTCTTCCCGACACGGCATTTCACAACTTCCCGGAGACGGAGACGGCGGAGATTCATCTTGCGACGAATTTCCAGTCGATGCTGTACGACCATCTCCCGTCGTCGCTGAGAGATGAGATCTATGCCTGGCTCCGCGAGAACGCGAAGGACGAGCGCAAGCCGGCCGACTCGGACGAGCAGTTTTTTTACAAGACGCGAAAGAAGGCGATCGGTCCCTTCAAGAAGCGGTTCTGGGATTTGCCGGCCGACGTCAAGCGCACTCTCGCTGCGGCATATGACGAGAAGTTCGCATTTCTCTTCACGCAGCTCGCGGTTGGCGATACGAAGGACATCGTAGCACGATTCGTCGAGCCGGTGACGCAGCACCGTCCTCAGCCGCACGAGGACCTCGCGGTCGTGCCGGCGGCACCCGACGACGCCGATCTGAGTTACTGATTCGCGCTCCGCCGAAAGCGCCGACTGGCTGCCCGGTCTGCGCGATCTCGCTCGCCGCTCGGCGCATGAGACACGGAACGCGCTGAACGGGTTGGTCGTAAACCTGGAAGTGGTGCGAAGCCGGCTGGCGCGGGCGGGAGGCGACGACAAGATCCTCCCGTTTGCCGAGCAGGCGATGGCGCAGGCGGAGGATTCGGTAAGGATCAGCGAGGCGGTGGGCGCGCTTCTGTCGCTGATAACAGGCGCAATCGACACCGATGGCAGGCTCCGCTGCGCGCGCACCGTGGCCGCATTGCCTGAACTCCGTTTCGAGGTCGATAACGGCACGGCTGAGAGGGTGCTGCCCGGCTTGCAGGCATTGGGCAGGGCGGTCGGCTTTGGCGCTGAAACACGCGGTGGTGCGGTTATATTAAGCTTCCCACAGGCAAGCAGCGCGGAATTCAGAAAACAAGAATGAATCAGCCGAAAATCCTCATCGCCGACGACGAGCTTTCGATCACCAAGGGGCTCAGTGCCGTGCTCTCCGACGAGGGATACGAGGTCGTAGTTGCGCAGGATGGGAAGAAGGCGCTCGACCACCTCGGCGTGGACAGCTTCGGCCTGGTACTGGCCGACCTCATGATGCCCAAGCTCGATGGGCTCGCGCTTCTAAAGGAGCTCCAGCGGCTCGGCATTCCAACCGAATGCATCATCGTCACCGGCCAGGGAACTGTCGATTCCGCCGTTCAGGCGATGCGCGAGGGTGCATACGACTATATCGAGAAGCCGCTCAACGCCGACAAGCTCAATCGCCTCAAGGCGCTCATTCCCAAGGCGCTCGACAAGTACAACGTGCAGCAGAGGAACCGCGAGCTTTCATCGAAGCTCGAGGGGTTCACGCACTACGGCGAGCTGACCGGCCAGTCGGAAGAGATGCGCGGCGTATATCAGATCATCGACGCCGTTGCGCCGTCGTCGGCGAACGTTCTCATCCTTGGCGAATCGGGTACCGGGAAGGAGCTCGTCGCGCGCGCGCTGCACACGAAAAGCGACCGGGCCAAGGGCCCGTTCTTCCCACTGAATTGTGCGGCACTCCCGAAGGACATTCTCGAGAACGAGCTGTTCGGACACGAGAAGGGTGCATTCACGGGCTCGACGAACGAAAAGGCCGGCGCGTTCGAGATGGCGGATGGCGGCACGATCTTCCTCGACGAAGTCGCGGAGATGCCGCCAGACATCCAGGTCAAGCTTCTGCGTGCGATCGAGACGAGAATAATCCGCCGGCTTGGCGGCAAGAAGGAGATCACGGTCGACATCCGTATCGTCGCCGCCACAAACCGGGACCTCCAAACGGCGCTCGCCGAGAACGAGCTGCGCGAAGACCTTTATTACCGTCTCGCGGTGGTCGAGGTATTTCTGCCGCCGCTCCGCGACCGGGCAGGCGATATCAAGCTGCTGGCGAACGAGTTTCTCACGCGCTTCGCCCAGCAGAACGGAAAAAAGATCACCGGCTTCGACGACCGGGCGTGGGAATGGATTCTTTCGCACAACTGGCCGGGTAATGTCCGCGAGCTCAAGAACGCTGTCGAGCGAGCGGTGATAATGACGCGATCGGACAAGATTCAGGCGGCGGATATCATGCCGCGGCACGTGCGCCTGGCGGGCGAAAGGACTCCGCCGATGACAGTGCCTGAAGGGGCTTCGCTCGCCGACACGAAGAAGCAGCTCGTTCTGCGAACGTTTGCCTCGACGAGCGGTGACGTCGTCCGAACCGCGAAGATCGTCGGCATATCGCCTGATGAGGTAACGGCCGAGATTGCATCGCTCATCCGGATGAACGGTGGCGGGCACTCCGGGGAGACGGCTGCATCCGCGTCGGCGGGTGCCACCGCTGGGGGCGCGCGTCCGCGCAGTGCGCCCGCCAAAAGCAAGGTCAAGAAGCGCTAAGCGAGGGGAGGCGGGGAATGTCGGATTACGATTGGGATGATGACGAGCCGTACATCGTCATCGAGCAGAGACAGCCTGGCATCGGGTCGTTTCTGCTCGGTCTTGCCGTCGGCGCCGGAGTGGCGCTCCTGTTTGCGCCGCGAACCGGCGAGGAAACGAGGCGCGATTTACAGCGGCGGGCCCGCGAAGTCGGCGATCAGGCTCAGGATCTTGTCTCGGAGCTGACCGAGTCTGTCGGTAACACCATCCAGCAGGCGAAGGACAAAGTCGAGGATCGCATCGACGCTGCCCGTGATGCCGTCGACCTCAAGCGCCGGCAGGTGACGAATGCTGTCGATGCCGGGCGTGCGGCTGCGCAGCAGGCGCGAGCCGAGCTGGAGCAGCGCATCGCCGAAACGAAGGCCGCATATAAAGAAAGCTAGTGGCGCAGCGGCCGCTCCTGTCGCGGATCGGCTGGACGCTGCGCGACTACGTCCAGCGTGTTTGGGACAATAGCGGCGAGGACAACATTTTTTTTCTGGCGGGGGGCATCGCCTTCAATCTGCTCCTCGCCGCCGTGCCTTTCTTTCTTCTGCTGGCGACCGGGCTCGCATATCTCCTCAACCAGTCGGCAGACGTCTCCTCGGCCGAGATCAATTCGATAATCGATCGCTTTCTTCCGCCCCATCCGGCGAATCAGCCTTCGCCGATCGGCCCCATTCTGGTTCCGATAATCAAGTCGAGGCAGGCAATCGGGATTTACGGTGTCGTCGGCTTCATCTGGTTCTCGACCCGGCTCTTCGGATCTCTGCGTAGCGTGCTGGCGGCAATCTTCGACATCGATTCCGATCGCGGCATTATCGCCGGAAAGATTTTCGACATACAGATCACGGTTGTGTCTACACTTCTCCTTATCCTGTACACCGGACTCAGCGCCTATCTCGCCCTGGCGACGACACGCGGTCTGCTGATACTCGGCGAGCTGGGGCTGAGAAAGGATGTTATGGGCGGGCTCGAGTACAACGTCGGCCAGGCGATCGCGTTCAGCTTCATCACGCTCATGTTCTTCTCGCTTTACAAGTTTCTTCCCAACCGGAACATCCGCTGGCAAACCGCCCTAATCGCGTCGCTTTTCACGAGCTTCATGTTCGAGCTCGCGAAGCGTGTATTCGGGGCGTACGTCCAGTCGTTCAATCCGGGATCCCTTTACAAGGGCACGGTAGCAGCGGTGGTGATCGTGGTCATCTGGGTCTACTACGCAGCGATGATTTTCATCCTCGGGGGCGAGGTTGCCCAGGTGTACGAGCTGAGACGCGTCAGGAAACGCCAACGCGAAGCGTTTGAGGATTAAGGCTCCGTTAAGACTCCCGAGGGCCCACGAAAGTGGAACGAAGGTTGCCATACAGCCCTTTGCGCGACACACAATCAAGCCTGGGAGGCTTCTCGTGGGTAAGCTACTGGTAGTGGCGGCCTTACTGGCCGTTTCAGTCACTGCATGCAAGAAGACGGAGAGCGGGGATCTCGAAGTCGAGAAGCCCGTGGTCGGGACGGTTACCGATACGCTCAATGTTCCGTCGGTCGAAGTCGGCACGGACACCGCGCATGTGACGGTGCCGAAGGTCGAGATCAGCAAGGACACCGCGAACATCAAGGTTCCGACCGTAAAGGTGAAGCGTTAATCGACGCGCATCCTGCAGCTTGGGCCCGCCGTCAGAAGTTCTGCCGGCGGGCTTTTGCGTTATCTCCCTCGGACCATGGCCCGGCATTATATTTCGCTTTGCCCCAGGTCCCGGAGGGCGAAAGCCCGCTAACTCCGTCAGGACCCCGAAGGTAGCAGCGGCATGCGGTGTCTTGCGTTGCTCCGTCAGGCCTGGGGTATCTTCCCTCCTCAATGTCGCTCGCACTCGCCCGTAAATATCGACCCAGGACCTTCGCCGGCGTGGCTGTGCAGTCGCACGTCTCGAACACACTTCGAGGCGCCATCGAGCGAGGACGGGTCGCGCACGGATACCTTCTCTGTGGCCCGCGGGGTGTCGGAAAAACGACACTCGCCCGCGTTCTCGCGATGGCCCTCAACTGCGAGAACAAGCAGCCCGGCGGCGAGCCATGCGGTGTTTGCCCGTCGTGCCAGCGCATCTGGGCCGGGAGCTCGAGCATGGATGTCGTGGAGATCGACGCGGCATCGAATCGCGGCGTGGACGACGCCCGCGAGCTGCGCGAGCGAGCGATGTACGCTCCCTCGGGTGACGATCGCTACAAGGTCTACATCGTCGATGAAGCTCACATGCTCACGCGCGAGGCGTGGAACGCCCTTCTCAAGATTCTCGAGGAGCCGCCGCCGAGGGTCGTATTCGTCTTCGCGACCACTGAGCCGCAAAAGATCGCGCAGACTGCGTCGCCCGTGCTCAGCCGTCTGCAGCGCTTCGACCTCAAGCGCATCGGCACCTCTGACATCATCGCGCGCCTTCAGACCGTGCTGCACGAGGAGGGAATCGAGTCGAGCCCTGAAGCCCTGGCGATGATAGCACGCGCCGCCGACGGCTCGATGCGCGATGCACTGAGCCTGGCCGATCAGGTCATTTCGCTCGGCGGGGGCGGCGTCACGGCTGACCGGGTCAGGATAGCGCTCGGCCTTGTGGCGGAAGACGAGTATCTCCGGGTCATCGACGTCATCGCCGCCCGTCGCGCGGGTGAAGCGTTCGACACGGTACGCCGGCTCGCCGACGCGGGAGTGGACTTCGGTGTATTCCTCAGCGGACTGGCCGACATGCTCCGCGCTCAGCTGGCGCTCGTCCTCGGCGGCTCGACCGAAGGAGTATCACCGGCCGCGCGCGCCGCGCTCGAGTTGCATCGCGACGACTTCTCTGCCGCCGATCTGATCAGGATGCTGTCGACGCTGTCAGAGCTCGAGCCACAGTTCCGCCGCAGCTCGCAACAGCAGCTGCTCGTGGAGATGCTGCTCGTTCGCTTCGCGCTTTTCGATCGGACTTTGTCGATCGAGGATGTGCTGCGGGGGCTCGGCGACGGCGGAGCTGCGGGAGGCGGTAAGTCTGCGACCGGCGCCCGCTCCGAGCCGCGGTCCAGACCGACCGAGCGGGAGACGCGTCGAGCGGCAACACCGGCCGATGCGCGCACTCTGCACGCAGAGCCGTCGGAGCCTGTTCTTCCTGGAGACCGGGATGACCCGGCGCAGGAAAGCGGTCCCGACTGGAAGCTCGGCTATGAGCAGATGGCAAACAAATCCGACCGGGCGCGCCTGACGAGCGAAGCAGTGCGGGCCGAACGGCTGGCGGCGCTCCGCGCAAACGATCCCGTTCTCGACGCGGCGATCGATGAGCTCGATCTCGAGCTCCTCGACTGACCGCCAGCACCGACAACACGAATGGCCGATTTCAGCAAGATCATGGAGCAGGCGCAGCTGATGCAAGGGCGCCTCGAAAAAATTCAGGACGATCTCCAGGGGATGTCCGTGACCGCCACGTCGGGAGGTGGAATGGTCACCGTCGAGGCTGACGGAAAAGGACAGATCACCCGTATCCGGATAGATCCGTCGGTGGTGAACGCCACCGACGTGGAGATGCTCGAGGATTTGATTCTCGTCGCGCTCCGCGAAGCACAGCAGAAATCGGCGGAACTGGCGAAGCAGGAGATGTCGAAGCTGACCGGCGGCCTCAACCTCCCGTTCAAGCTGCCCTTTTAGCGTGTCGGCGATCGACGCCCTGGTAGGCGAGCTGGCGAAGCTTCCGGGAATCGGGAGAAAAACAGCGCTCCGACTTACGTATCATCTGCTTCGCCAGCCTGCGGAACAGAGCCGCCGGCTGGCCGACGCTCTTACCACGCTGACCGAGAAGGTCCGACCGTGCGCTCTGTGCTTCAATCTCACTGAAGAAGAGACGTGCTCGATATGTCGCGACGTCCGCCGCGATTCGGCGCTGATCTGCGCCGTCGAGGAAGCTTCGGACATCGGCGCGATCGAGCGGGCGGGCGAGTTTCGCGGCGTCTATCACGTTCTTGGTGGAAGGCTGTCGCCGCTCGACGGAGTGGGTCCCGATGATCTGACGATCCCGCAGCTCGAAGCCCGAGTCTCGGGCGGCAGGGTCCGCGAGGTGATAATCGCAACCAATCCGAGCATTGAGGGGGAGGCCACTGCGCTGTACGTTCAGCGCAAGCTGCTGCCCTATCAGCTCACGGTGACGCGCATCGCGCGCGGTCTCCCGGTGGGCGGCGATCTCGAGTACGCTGACGGAGTGACGATTGCTCAAGCGCTTTCTGCACGGCGGGCGATGTGACTAGCACCCGAGCCAGACAGCTCGCTGTCCTCGGCTTCATCGCCGGCGCGGCGTGCGGTGCCATGGCCTGGACGCGTGTTCAGCGGCAATACCGTCGCGACCTCTTCAGTCCCCACCCGCTCAGGCGCTTCGCCGCGCTCAGTTATCTTCGCGGCCGCCCAACAGTCAATACCGCGCGGCTTCTCCGCGAGTACGTCGCCTGGGAGAACAGCCCGGTGCTCAGGCAGCGTGGGGTGTCACTCATGCAGCGCCTCGAAAAAACGCTTTCATAAGAAACTGAATGCAAGCACCGAGCAGCTGGTCGTTCGAGGAAGATGACCTCAACGCGATAGCGCGTACGATCTCCCGCTTTCTTGCGGAGACCGGCGCGCGCTCGGCGCTGCTCGTCGACCGGTCGGGCCAGCTCGTGTCGACTGTTGGTGAGCCGCTCTCCTTCGACCCAACCTCGTTCGCCACACTCACCGCCGCCGATTTCAGCGCCAACGACCAGCTCGCGCGCCTCATCGGCGAGACCGATTTCACGACACTCTTCCACCAGGGGGAACGGGAGTCGATGTACGTCGCTGACGTTGCCCGTCGGCTCATACTCGTGGTCCTTTTCGACAATCGCACACCGATCGGGCTCGTGCGGCTCAAGATGAAGCCCGCAGTGGAAGAGCTCACAGGCCACCTCGACCGGGCTTTCTCGCGCGCCCGGGCAGGGGGAACAACGCAGCCGAACATCCTCGCCGGCGCCAACGACGAGATCGACGAGCTGTTCAACTGGTAAGGAGAGAACGGCAATGTCGATGATCAACTACGCGGCGCGTGAGATCAACTGCAAGATTGTCTATTACGGGCCAGGCCTCGGTGGAAAAACCACCAACCTCGAGCATATCTACGGCAAGGTGAAGCCCGAGACGCGGGGCAAGCTCATCTCGCTTGCGACTGAGACCGAGCGCACGTTGTTCTTTGATTTCCTCCCGGTGGACTTGGGCACAATCCGCGGCTTCAATACGCGTTTTCACCTGTACACAGTGCCGGGCCAGGTCTACTACAACGCCAGCCGAAAGCTGATCCTCCGGAACGTCGATGGCATCGTCTTCGTCGCGGACTCGCAGCTCGAGCGAATGGAAGCTAATCTCGAGTCGATGCAGAATCTGTACGACAACATGGCGGAGTACGGCTACGACCTCACGCGCATGCCGTTCGTGATCCAGTACAACAAGCGTGACCTTCCCAATGCCGCACCGGTGAACGAGCTCCAGGCGGCGCTCAACCCGGGCTGGGAGCCCGCCGATCCAGGAAAGGCGCGCGTTGTGCCCGATCCGTATCACGCGGGAGAATACCTGGTAAGCCAGTACTCGAGCGGCGAATGGGCAGAGCGTGCACCATACTTCGAGGCCGTCGCGATTGCCGGAGATGGAGTCTTCGACACGCTCAAGGCGGTCAGCAAGCTGGTGCTGAAGGCGCTCGCCTGAGCGCCATCCGCCGGTGAATCTCCCGAACGCGATAACTGTCGGAAGAATTCTGGTGGCGCCACTTATCGCGGCGCTCCCATTCATAACGTCGTCGGTGGTCCGCTTCGCCGCTTTCGCCATCTACATCGTCGCCGCGGTCTCCGACTATTACGA
>JAHFCS010000007.1:0-5052 GCA_023249395.1 Gemmatimonadota bacterium | reverse complement strand
CTGCTCGATCCGCTGGCCGACAAGCTTCTCCTGTTCGCCACGCTCATCCCGATCTACATCCTGATGGCGCCGAATGACGATGCATTCGCTCCCGATAGGGCGTCGCTCGGCGCCGCCCATCAGTTCCCGTTTCAAACACCGTGGGGAAACGTGGGATTGCCGTGGTGGATCGTAGCGGTAGTCATCGGACGGGAGCTTCTAATGACAGTCTTTCGTCAGGTCGCCGCGCGCAAGGGCGTCGTGATCGCGGCTATCGGTCCCGCCAAATGGAAGACCGGCTTCCAGTCGACGTGGGTCGGCACAGCGTATTTCTGGTTTTTCGCGTCCACCTATGCCGCGGCCCACGGCTGGCACAACGGAGCCTGGCAGTCGTTCGCATACTTCAACGGCATCGTCGGAGTCGTGACCATGGTCTGCGCTGTGTTCCTCACCCTTTATTCCCTCTGGCTATATATCGCGCGTTACGGGCGCGTGATCACCGGCTGACACAGTGAAGGTCGAAGTCGTGACGATCGGCGACGAGCTGTTGCTCGGGTTTACTGTAGATACGAATGCTGCGCACCTCGCGCGTGAGCTGGCGGAGATCGGGGTCGCGATCGTGCGGCGATCGACAGTCGGCGACTCGGCAAGCGACATCGCGAAGGCAGTCCGCGAGGCTCTCGATCGAAGCGACGGCGTGATAACCACCGGTGGTCTCGGTCCAACGAGCGACGACATGACCAAGCCTTCCATCGCCGAGCTTTTCGGACGCGAGATGGTGCGCGACGAGGCGATCCTGCAATCGCTCCACGAGCGCTGGGCGAGGATGCGACGCAAGGGACCGATTCCCGAATCCAACTTCGCCCAGGCGATGATTCCCGAGGGTGCGGTCATCATTCCCAATGGCCATGGCAGCGCCCCCGGCATCTGGCTGGAAGATGAGCGAGGCCGCTGGGTCGCGATGCTTCCAGGCGTTCCCCGCGAAATGCGGGCAATGGTCTCCGAACAGCTAATACCGCGGCTCTCGTCCCGGATGAGTGCCGACGGTGAGCAGGTAGCGGGAAACGGGCCACCGCCCGTAATAATGTCGCGGACGCTTCGGACTACCGGCATCGCGGAGTCCGCGCTCGCCGATCTGCTCGGAGATCTCGGCAGGTCGATCGACGGCATGTCTCCCGCTTTTCTACCCGCGGTCGAGGGCGTGGACGTACGGCTCACAAGCAGGGATCTGCCGAAAGCAGAGGCGATCGCGCGGCTGGATCGCGCCTTCGTGAAACTTCGCGAGGCGATTGGACGGTACGTGTATGCCGAAGGCTCGACGGATCTCGCATCGGTTGTGCTCGATCTCTGCCGCGTCGCCGGAATCCGAATCGCCGTGGCGGAGAGCTGCACGGGAGGGCTGTTGGGCGCGCGGATCACTGCGATTCCAGGCTCGAGCGACGTATTCGTTGGCGGAGTGGTGGCGTACGACAACTCGGTGAAGACGGAGATGCTTGGAGTCACCCGCGAAACGCTCGAGACCAGTGGCGCGGTGAGTGAACCAGTCGCTGTCGCGATGGCCCGGGGTGTTCGCGCCCGCCTATCGGCCGACGTGGGTATCTCGATAACCGGTATTGCCGGTCCGGATGGCGGTACTGAGGAAAAGCCGGTCGGAACGGTGTGGATTGCGCTCGATGGCAAGCTTTCGGCAGTGCTCGGCGTCAGGCTTTTCGGCGACCGGTCGGAGATAAGGGCGCGTTCCGCGCAGGCGGCGCTCGACCTGCTACGGCGACAGTTGCAAAGCGGTTAGATTGCCGGAATGAAACGAGGCAGATTCAAAATGGCTGATCCGAAGACTGAAGATGACGTAATGAACGACGAGGGCGCTGATGCCGCCGATGGGCCAGCTTCGGCGGATCCCTTCGGGGACGAGCCCGGTGCGGGCACCGTAGCTTCCGAGGCGGAGCCGATCGAGGATCGCATCCTGGAGCTCGAGCGGGACCTGACTTCGGAGCGCGACAAAATGCTCAGGCTTGCCGCCGAGTTCGACAACTACCGCAAGCGAATGATGCGTGAGCGCCTCGAGGCCGAGGGCCGCGGCCAGGCCGACCTCGTAAGGGAAATTCTCGAGCCGATGGACGACATCGCACGATTCGCGCACGTCGATCCCGAGGTCACCGACTCGACAACGCTTGTGGAAGGCGTCGCGATGGTCGAGCGAAAGCTCGATAAGACTCTTCGCAGCGCCGGCCTCGAGCCCGTCAATCCGATTGGAGAGCCGTTCGATCCGACCAGGCATGAGGCAGTTGCCACCGAGCCGGCCGACACGCCGGATGATGACGGGACGATCGGACGCGTATTCCAGGTGGGATACACCTTCAGGGGACAGCTTCTGCGGCCCGCGCGGGTAGTCGTCAGGCAGTACATAGGCCCCCACTAGGCGGCAAGGTTCATGGCACAGACCAAGGACTTTTACGCCGTTCTGGGAGTTCCATCCACCGCCACCCAGGACGAGATAAAGAAGGCGTATCGCAAGCTGGCGAAGAAATATCATCCCGACGCCAACGCCAGCGATCCGAAGGCAGCTGAACGCTTCAAGGAAATTTCCGAGGCGAACACCGTCCTCGGCGATAAAGAAAAGCGGAAGCAGTACGACGAAATGCGGCGGCTCGGTGCATTCGGAGGCTTCGGTTTTGGCGACGGCGCGGGGCGGCGGTCGTCGCGTGCGGGTGCGCAGCCGGGCGGAAATCCCAACATCAACTTCCAGGATTTCGACATCGGAGGTCTGGGCGGACTCGGTGACCTCTTCGGATCGATTTTTGGCGGCGGTGCGCGCGGAGGCGGACGTCCATCCGGTCCGCAGCGGGGACAGAACGTCGAAACACTTCTCGAGATTCCGTTCCGCACGGCGGCAAGGGGTGGAAAGGTTCCTGTCGAGCTCGAGGTGAATGAAGAATGCTCGACGTGCCACGGCACCGGTGGCGCACCCGGCTCGACGATGAAAACCTGTCCCGAGTGTTCGGGACGTGGCGTCGTATCGTTCGGCCAGGGCGGCTTCGCTGTGAACCGACCTTGTCCGGTCTGTCTCGGACGAGGCCAGGTGCCTTCGCAGCTCTGCCCGACGTGCAATGGCACGGGCGAAGTTCGGACACGGAAAAAAGTTCTCATCACGGTGCCGCCCGGAGTCGATACGGGATCGAAGATCCGGCTCAAGGGACAGGGCGGAAAGGGATCGAGCAATGGACCGCCAGGCGATCTGCTGATCACCTTCACCGTCAAGCCGGACAGGTTCTATCAGCGCGACGGACTGGACATCATTGCCTTACTCCCGATCAACATCGCGCAGGCGACTCTCGGATCGAAGATCAGCGTGAAGACGCTCGATGGAAAGAAAGCGCTGATCAAAATTCCGCAGGGAACGCCGTCGGGGAAACGGTTTCGGGTGAGAGGGCAGGGGATACAAAAAGGCGATCAGCGCGGTGATCTCATCGTCGAGGTAAGGATCGAGACGCCCGAAAAGCTTACCGAGGAGCAGGAGCGCATGATGCGCGAGTTCGCGGAAGCGGGCGGGCTGAAGTATTAACGAATACGATCGCGCGATCGTCGCGACGTTCTTCGGTGCGGTTCTGCTTGGGCTGATCTACACCTCAGGCCGCCAGAACCGGCAGCAGCGCCCGCGGCGCGCGATCGGTGGAAGCTGACTCGATGAAACCGCCGCCTAGCACGCGATCGCCGTCGTATATCACCATCGACTGACCAGGAGCGATTGCGAGCACCGGCTCGTCGAGCGCGATCTCGATTTCGTCGCCTCCGAGCCTTACAATCTCCCCTCGCGCAAGTGGTGCGCGGTGACGAATCCGGATCGTTACGGGGGCGCCGACCGTCGGAGGATCCGCGAGCCAGTTGACCTCGCGGGCTACGACCCCACGACCGAGAAGCTCCTCGCGCGGACCGATGACAACGGCTCGCTCCTCCGGCCTGATCGCGATCACGTACATCGGACGCGAGTAGCCGCCGGGTAACCAGCGCCGCTGACCGATTGTGTATCGCGCGTAACCCTCGTGCACGCCGACTGTTTCGCCATCAGAAGTCATCAGCGGGCCGGGGCTCAGCGCCGGCGCATCGTGGCCGAGCCGCTGCTCCAGAATCCGAACGTAGTCGCCGTCAGGAACGAAGCAGATCTCCTGACTCTCGGGCTTCTCGGCAACGACAGCCAATCCGAGCTGTCGGGCGGCTTCGCGAATCTCCGGCTTGGTCGAGCTGCCGACGGGAAGCAGCATCCGCGAAAGAACTGCGCGGTCGATTCCCCAGAGAAAATAGGTCTGATCCTTGTTTTCGTCTCGACCCCGATGCAGCACGCCGTTCGCGACTTGCGCGTAGTGTCCGGTCGCGAGCCAGCGGGCGTCGATCGCGTCGGCCTTGCGGAGCAGATCGCGAAACTTCGTGAATGTATTGCACCTGACGCACGGGATCGGCGTCCGTCCGCGCGAGTACTCCTGCGCAAAATTCTCGACAACGTCATGGCCGAACTTCGTCTCGAGATTGAGGACGTAGTGCGGGATGCCAAGCTTCTCGCAAACGCGCCGCGCATCGTTCACCGAGTCGACGGAGCAGCACGGCCGGTCGGGGACGTCGTTGCCGTGGCAGAACAGCTTCATTGTTGCGCCGACAACGTCGTAGCCCGCGTTGACGAGCAGAGCAGCGGCAACGGAGGAGTCAACCCCTCCGGACATGGCGACCAGCACGCGCTCCTTCATCGTTATCCTCGCAGTCGCGGCGGCGATCAGACCGCGGCGCCGAGCTGCCGGGACTTCTGAACCAGCGCGGGGAAAACCTCCATGACGCGATTTACGCACTCCTCCGTGGTGAGAGAGCCGAGGCTGAACCTGATTGCCGCGCCGGCCAGCTCCGGGCTCACTCCCATCCCCACCAGGACATGTGACGGGCTGACGCTTCCGCTCTGACACGCAGATCCGCCGGAGGCCGCGATACCCTTGAGGTCGAGCGCCATCAGGAGCGACTCGCTGTCGGTGCCCGGCACCGAGAGGTTCAATACGTGGGGCGCTCTTGGGCCGCCGCGTCCGTGAATGACGA
>JAHFCS010000165.1 GCA_023249395.1 Gemmatimonadota bacterium | reverse complement strand
TCGTCCCGTGTCCCTTGGCGCAAAGAAATACGCCGGAATCGGGAGCTTGTCGGAGCCGCTGTAGGTGACCTTCCGCACGATCATCTCCGGGCTGAGCTGAGTGATGAACGAGAGATCGGTTAGGTGCTTGAAAATCGCCTGGAGATCGAACTGATCGATCGCCGGCCGCGCCTCAGGCGCCGCGGCGGCGGATGGAGCCTGCGTACCGCGCGGCGCAGCACCGACTCGCTGCGGGAGTGTCGAAGGCGAGGGCGCCCGTGCCGAGTATTGCGCGCACGCGCCGAGCGCAGTGGCAGAGACCAGCAGCAGAAGCTTCGGAAACCGCTCCACTGTCAAAGCTCGGCGGACGAAGCTGTCACCCGCGCTAGAACGGTCGCGGGTCGTCGGTTACCGGACGGGCGCTACCGCCGAAGGCGACGCTGATCTCCTTGACTATCGAGCGCGCGTAGCCGGCGGATGAGCTGAGATCACGCGCCTCGTGCATCGTCCCTCTCAGCGGGACGTAACGGCTCTCGACAGTGAGAAGGATGTGGTACATCTCCGGAGACCCGGCCGCGAGGGCGCGCGGAGCACCGAGCAACGTCACCCTCGTGATTATCTCGCTTCCTCCGCTTCGCTCCTGATCGTCCATCGGCGGGCGGCTCTTCCATTCAGATTCGACGTAGACCCGCTGCGATCCGTCGTCCCTCACGACCTTGTAGCCGAGTCGTCCCAGAATACCCGAAGCCCGGGCGCGGATATCACCGGCCGTGGCAAGTCCGATATCGTATGAGTAGCTGTCGGCTGCCGGTCGCATCTCGAACATCATCGCACAGCCGGTTGTCGTCACGAGCGCCGCACAGGCGCAGCAGAGCGCCGTCGCGTGGCCAGAAGCCAATCGCCCGTGACGGAGCTGCATTCTATGCCCGACCGATTGTCCGCAGCCGACGGCGAATACGCCGAGGCAGGAAGAATGCGCACGCCGCGAGTATGTGCTCGAGATTGAGCGACGACAGTTCGCCGGGATCTCCCACCCAGTAGTCAGCCAGTACCGCGCGGCCGGCGTTCCCGATAAGACGCTGGAGGGCAAGAATCAACACGAAGACGTCGTCCACTTCTCCGAGGAAGGGAATGAAGTCGGGTATCAGGTCGAGTGGCATCAGGATATACGCAATCGCCCCCGCAACCACCAGCTTGTCGATGTTGGCGACTCTCGAATCAGTGAGCAGACCATAGAGCAGGCGCAGGAAGTTGGGGATCTCCCGCACGGTATCCATCACGGTCCGCTTTGCGCCCGTACGCGGGCGTTCCTCGACCTTCACCTCCCGGGGCAGCGTTCTGGTCCGCCTTCCCGCTGCCGCTGACGGCGCCGATGACGCTGCCGGCGAAACCCGCGCTTTCCTGGTTGTCACTTACGTTCGTCTCCGGGTGGTTTGGGTAGCTGGCTCCCCAATTCATGCGGACCCGTCCGCGGAATCTCGGGCGGATGGGCTTCCGGTGGCTTTGGAACGGGGGCTCCGGTTGCCACGTCCATGATTCCACTTGCAACAGACTTGCCAGCGGCCGCGACATCGGTGATCGCCCCAACCGCTTTGTTCATGATATTCATCGTTCCGCCGATGACATTGGCGGACATCTTCCCCGCCCTGAGCGTGTCCTCCATCCCTTCGGCGAACCGCTTGAGCGGATTCGTCGATTGGCTCGACCGCTGGGCATACTTCGACTCGAGAAAATCTATGTAGTCGAAAATCTGATAGACGCGCTCTTCAGGCAGCGTGTCGAGCTTCCTGATCAGCCTGTCCCGCAGGACCTCGTTCATATTCGGTTCCCTCCTAGCCGCGCCATCGGGCGCGGGTTCCCCGTGCGTCGATGTGGACGTACGTGGTGCGCGAATGTCCGCTGGTGTAGATCCCCAGCCCACCTACGAGCTCCGGGTGCTTGAGTTCCACAATCTCTACCGCCAGACCGACGAGCCGGCTGTCGAGCGCGGTGTACCTGCCGTCGCCGTTGGCGTCCATGATGACGTCGGCGGCGTCGCCATACTGGTGCTGGCTGTCGCGCGCCGCGCGGGCGATCCGACCGTTATGGGCTGGGGCCCGGAATCCCGAGTGGACATCGAACGCCAGACTCAGCGGGGTCTCCGAGCCGTGCCAGCGCGTGATCTCGGCGATTACGAGCTCGAGCTTGTCCAGCAGACGCGGGCTGACCGCCGCGTAGCGGGGCCAGGTCTGCTGATCGTCATGACTGAGGAAATCGCCGACCCTGAGGTGCTTGCTGATCGGAAGGTCCACGTCGTGCTCGGTGATCTCGAGAAATCCTTCGGGTGGATCCTGGTTGCCAGCGATCTTCTCGGCCAGGTAGGTGCCGATGCGATAGCCGTTGAGCTTCCCCCCTTCCTTCTCCCTGAATGGGACCAGCACGGCGAGCGTCAACCCATCTACGATTCGATGCTGGTCGTCACGCACCAGGGCAAGGCGATAGAAGCCGGCCTTGACCGGCGCCCGGACGTTCGCCCCGAGAAGAACGCGCGCCGGCTCGGAGCCGATCGTCTCGCCGAGCCGCACCCACTCGTAGCGGAGAGCGGTCGGATCGCCGTGGACGTCAAGCGGATACTCGATATCCTGGCCCGGCATTGCGAAGCGGAGGAGAACGCCGCCGCTGGTGCCAAACGCGCTCGCCGACGGCTCGGCCGTTGGAAGGGTCCGCGAGAGAAAAGTCCCGAATGGCTTGACGGCAAAGGGCGAGATGCCATTCCTGAACTGGAAGGCGCCGAGGCTGGCGATGATTACGAGCGCTATCGTCACCAGCATTGCCGGTTTCCGACGCCTGAAAAAGGCGTCGTCCGGCTCCTCCGGGCTCCAGCCGGTCATCGCGGGTTCCATGGACTCAACCTAAGGACGCAAAGCCCCGCCGTCCAACCATTTGCGGCCGGGCGGCTGCCACGCAGAACCCGATATATCAATAGATGAACACCGGTGTTCCCACCGGCACCATGTCGTAGAGCTTTTCGATGTCCTCGTTGCGCAATCTGACACATCCGTGACTTGCTGCTCTGCCGATTGTCTCGGGATGGTCCGTGCCATGGATTCCATACCCGTCGCCAAGGTATAGCCGGCGAGTCCCGAGCACGCCCATGTAGCGCCGCTGGGTCGTGCCGTAGGGCGGAATGATGATGTTGCCGTTCGCGATTATCTCGTGGCCTTCGGTCGCCGCGAGGGGAACAACCGACCCGTTGGGATACCGGCGGACTACATCCGCCCCTGAAACCGTGAGGACCGAGCCGTCGGACGAAGGAATCGCCCGCCCCCGCTCGAGCCGAACAATCCCGAGGCCCCGCTTGTTCGCCTGCTCCTGGAAGTGCCAGTCAGGGGGCACCCACGCCGGATTTACTTCCTTGGACTCCACTGTCAGCCGACCGCGAGGCGTCTCGAACTTCCACTCCTTACCGCTGGCGCCCGAGATCAGGGTCTTGCCGCTCCCGGTCGCAACCTGCGTGTGGAACAACAGCTCGTTCCCCTTCTTGTACCACAGCTCGCGCTCGGTGATGCTGATCACGATGTAAGACTGATCGGGTTGAATCGTCGGATTCGCAACAAGGCGATTGAGGCTGTCGGTTGTCATGCCGAGCTTCGCCTTGACCTCCTCCAGGACGCCGAGGTTATCGTTGAAGACCATCCGGTTGACGTCGCGCTGATAGCGAAGGTCGGCGGTCTTCGTAACAAGCATCGCGCTCGCCACAGTCGCCGCCGCAAAGCCGAGCAGCGTCATCCAGACCCACTTGCCGCCGTGTGTCACGGTATTCACGAAACCCATCAGCTACCCCTGTAAGTGAGACCCGCGATGCGCACCGGGATCAGTAAAAGTAGACCCGCATGCCGGCTGTCAGATTCGGCATGATTGCCTTCATGTCGGTGAGTCCTATGCGCACGTTTCCGGGCGGCACAGGCGATGTATCTGCCGTCGCGACGTCGGTGTGCGCCGCCTCGATCGCACTCCCCCCTTCAAGGACGATCCTGTTCTCCTCGAGGCGCACCACGTTTCGCTGGCCGCGAGGTATCACCACTGGAAGCGAGTCGGAACCGGGGGTCACGCCCTTCTCAGGTCCGAACTGAGCCGCCATCTCGCGGAGCACCGCGCCGTCTCGCTCGAGATAGATCCGCCCACTGTCGAGAGCAATCGCGAGGTGAAGCGATTTCTCCATCTTCGCCTGTCGTCGCGCGAGCTCGATAGCGATACGGGTCTTGTTGTGCTCGGCCTCGACTATGGCGTCCGTCCTCGCTCGCTCCGCATCGGTCATCGCACCGCGCAGCTGATTTACCTCGGTGGTGTACGCACGACGCTTGTAGATCAGGAATGCATCGAGCGACAGGATCGCGACGAGCGCGAGGAGCAGCGTAAACACGAATCCTGGATACGCACGGCGGAAATCCCGCCACCCCGTCCGCCGGCGATCGCCCTCGCGTCCCTTCGCCGGGTCGCGCCTGCTGCCGGGCCCATCGAGGGGGTCGTGCGAATTTCCGGGAGTGCCGCTTGATAGTTCCATCTATTGTCTCGTCAGACTTTGAAGATCCAGGATCGGAACGCCCGCCGGCTCACTGCGCCCGTTGCGCACGCGCGCGACGATGATGACATCCGCCATCGCCGGCAGATTCCGCGCGCTCGGCAGGAGACCGGGCGGCACTGCAAGATAAACCAGGGTCTTCTCCGCCCCTGGCCCGAGCGCAAGAAGATAGGGCTCGCCTGCCGAAAGTCCGGTGCGAAGCGCGTCGGCGGTCTGGAGCGACACCGCCTGCATCTGCCAGCGAACGAGCTTGCCCTGCGCTGCCACCGGATCGCTCCTGATGTCGGCGGCGCTCAGAATGCGCAACGAGCTGTCGGCGATGATCAGGTCGGACTCACGAACCCACCCCTCCAGCCTTACCCTCGCCCAACCGCGCTCGCGCCCAAGGACCTCGACTGTCGAGCCACGATTCACCTGCCCGACGACTGGTGACGGAGTTGTGCCGGCAGCGGGTGCCGTTCGAATGGCCGCGACGCGTGCGGCGTTGTAGAGTGGCGTGTCCTGCTGGACTTCCTGAGCCGCGAGACCGCGGACGCTGAGTAACGCGAAGAGAAAAAGGATGCGCATCGCTGGATGGTGCATTTTATGAGGGGTACATTTGCCGCCGGTTCCTAACGTACACTCCTACACTCAACGAGCAACAATGGCACGCGACAAATCGCGACCCGTAGCACTCATCGTACTCGATGGCTGGGGGTACCGACAACAGACCGAAGGCAACGCGATCGCGATGGCCGACACGCCAACGTGGGACGCGATCTGGCGCCATCCCGCGCGTACGCTGCTCGAAGCTTCCGGCACTCGCGTCGGTCTTCCCGAGGGCCAGATGGGCAACAGCGAAGTCGGCCACCTCAATCTCGGCGCCGGCCGCGTGGTGATGCAGGACCTGGTGCGCATCTCGGCCGCGATCGCTGACGGGTCCTTCTTTCGCAATCCGGCTCTCGTCGCCGCATGCCGGCAGGCGAAGGAGCGAGGCCGACCGCTCCACCTGCTCGGTCTCATCGGCTCCGGCGGTGTTCACGCAATCGACACGCATCTGCTGGCGCTCATCGAGCTTGCGCGGCGCGAAAAAGTTCCCCGCGTTGCGATCCACGCCTTCCTGGACGGCCGCGACACGCTGCCCAGCTCCGGACTCGGCTACATGGAGG
>JAHFCS010000164.1 GCA_023249395.1 Gemmatimonadota bacterium | reverse complement strand
CGATCCAAGAAGCAGAGCTGACGGCCGGAATCGAACCGGCAACCTGCTGATTACAAATCAGCTGCTCTGCCAATTGAGCTACGTCAGCAAACAGCGATTCTACGCAAGCCTAGAAGAATAAGGGATTTAGCAGGGGGTGTCAACGGCACCCCCGGCACCGGTACTGTCCCTGTTTCGGACACTAACCCCGGCACCCAGGCCGTCTCAAAACCCCGTGAAGCCCGGCGAAATGAACCTCGCCGGGAAGTACATCACGAAGAACGGGCCATAGGCGAGTGCGATCAGAAGCAGCGCCACTCCAACCCACAGACCGATTCGGTCCAGATGCACCTCCCACCCGTCGAGGGATGGCGCGGTGAGCGTCTCCGAAACCGGAACATCAGCGGGCGCGCCGCCCCGCTTGCCCGCGAGGATGGTCATCGCAATCA
Organism: Gemmatimonadota bacterium; assembly: GCA_023249395.1. Lineage (GTDB taxonomy): Bacteria > Gemmatimonadota > Gemmatimonadetes > Gemmatimonadales > Gemmatimonadaceae > UBA4720. Next base: position 5,289 of record JAHFCS010000164.1, on the reverse strand, counting down.
CTACGAAGAACAGCACAATGCCCACGAACATCAGCGTCCCGCCGATCCCGGTCAGAGTGCCGCCGAGGTCCCACGCAGGATCGTTGTACGCAGCTCTTGCCCGGTAGATGCGGCGCGGCATGCCCTCGAGGCCGGCCGAGATCATTCCCCGCGCGAAGATGAGCACTCCGATCGTGTAGATCCACGACGAAGCCACCGCGAGCTTCGACCCCCACAGCCCCTTCCCCGTCAGATACGGAATCAGCCAGTACGCTACACCCATCAGCGTCAGCGCGACCGCCGATCCTACTGTCATGTGGAAATGGCCGGGAATCCACGTCGTGTTATGCACGACCTGGTTCATCACGTAGCTGGCGTTGACGAGCCCGGTCGCGCCGCCGAGCACGAAGGTCAGCATCGCGAGGAGCTGCGCCACGACCGAAGGATCCGACCACGGAAGCTTCCGGATCCATCCGAGCAGACCCGTTCCGCCCTTCGCCCTGCCCCCGATCTCGAGCGCAGCCATGATCGAGAATGCGGTGGCGAGACTGGGCACCATGATCCCGAAGGTCAGCACGCCCTGAATCGCCTTCATAACCGGCGACACGCCGGGATCCGTGTACTGGTGGTGCAGCCCGGTTGGAATCGAAAGCACAAGGAACAGGAGGAAGGCCATCCGGGCGTAGGCGTCGCTGATGAGCTTTCCGCCCACCTGCCGCGGGATGAGAGCGTACCAGGACACATATGCCGGCAGGAGCCACGCATACACGATTGCGTGTCCGGTGAACCAGAAGAGCGTCCGGGTGAGGAGAGGGTCGATTTTCGGCAGTATACCGATCGACCAGGGAGTGAGGAGCCCGAGGAATGAAACAGCGATGGGCACGGACGCCATGTCCCACATCGCATACGAGAAGACGGAGATATAGGCGAGAAGCGGTATGCGCGCTCCTCTGTGCTCGCGGCGCCACCGGGCAAGCGTGATGAACATGTTCGCCGACGCTGCCCACGTGCTCACGACTACAAGCGCCAACCCCACGTAGAAGGTCCAGTGGGCCTTGAGCGGCGCATAGGCGGTGAAAAGAACGCTGGCCTTGTTGCTGACGACCGCGTAGATGACGAGGACGTTGCCCAGAACCAGCAGCCCGAACGAGAGCCATAGAAGCCAGCGCACGAGCTGCCTTCCCGTCGCGCGCGCTGTCATCAGCGGCAGGAACCCGTTCGCGAATGAGAAAGTGAAAATGATCGCGTTCGCGACGCCGTGGGCGGTGAGTCCCTGGTAATAGCCTCGAAGCCCGGGGAAGTAGCCGAGGATGTCTATCCTCGCGTAGGACAGCGCCTGCGCGAGACCGTGGAAGATTCCCGCGAGCAGCGCGATGTATCCCACGTAAAGCGTCCACCTGATGACCCTCTTCTGCCCAGGATCCAGCTCGAACCCGGAGGGGTCGTAGACCATAGGCGCGCTCATTCGATGATCACCTTGCCGTACATCATGTGATGTCCCGCGCCGCAGTATTCATGGCAGAGGAGCAGAAACTCTCCCGGCTCGCGGAAGGTATGGGTCAGCCTGCCCACCTGGCCGGGTATCAGCATCATGTTCACTCTGGTGCGCTCGATGTCGAAGCCGTGAATGACGTCGACCGACGTCGCCGTGAACGTGACCTCTGCATTTCTCGGCACGCGGATTTCGGCGGGCATGAACGCCCAGGCTTGAGCGACGAGCACGACCTCGTAGCGCCCCTCACCTATCTTCCGAACGCCCGGCTTGTTGAAGGGAGGGGTCTGGTAGACCTTCGCGGGATCTATCTGGGCTACACGGCCGGGGAGGTGCATTCCCATTCCGAACGTCGCGTATGCCAGTGCAGAAGCGCACATCGCGAGCACTATTCCGCCCGTGATGAGAAACGCGTTCTCGTAGCTATGGGCTTTCATGTCTCGGGCGAGAGGTTGTCGTTCGTTGGCTCAGCGGGTGAGCAGGAGACGGTACATGATGACCCAAACTCCGCCGATCACTATCAGGAGCATCAGCGTCAGAAACAGAGCGCCGGTGACGACCGGCTCTTCCCCGGGCGTGAGATCGGTGGATCGAGCATCCGTCGTGCCAGTTGCCGGCGCTTTGCGGTCTTCTTCGCTCATGGGATGTCGTCGGAGGTGGAGGGAGGCTCGTGCGAGTGCGCAGAGGCTCCGAAGCTCGCGTCGAGCCGGACGAGTGCGCGCGCCGCGAATCGAAGCACGACTGCGAGGGCGATCATCACGGGGATGCCGATGAGTGCCTTACGGGACGTGAGATGGCCGGAGATGAGATCACTCAGCATGTCCCACGAGTAGCCCGCCAGCGGAATGGAGACGAGGCTGAACCCGAGGAGGGTCGCAACTACTTTCCCGGCTGGCGAAGGTCGCTGCGTCATTCCAGCCTCTGCCGACTCAGATGACATTCCTTGTCCGCGCTCCGGATGCTTTCGACTGGCTCGGGCCAATCTTCACCGGAGCGGCGGAAAGTCAACAATGGACTGGCGGCTCCGGCACAGCTCCGGTCTATCTCGCTCGTTTCCACCTCGTCCCCGAGGGGCCGTCCTCGATCGCGATTCCCTCTGCCTCGAGCTCCATCCGGATGGCGTCGGCGGTAGCGAAATCGCGCCGCTCCCGCGCCGCACGACGATACGCCAGCCGAGCCTCGATCCGGGACGCTTCGTCGCCAACCTCGAGCGAGGGAACAATGTCGAGAACGCCGTTGATTCGCGCGAAGACGGAGCGCGCCCGGTCCAGCGCGGCCCTATCGTCGCCGCCTCGATCCAGCTCGGCGTTTGCCTTCCGGATGAACGTGAAAAGCGCGCCCATTGCGAGCGGTGCGTTCAGATCGTCGAACAACGCGTTGGTTGCCTCCCGCTCTGCTTCATCCGCGGCGGCTGCGAGCGCCGGCGTTCCACCTTTCGCTGACGCGAGCCGGTCGCTGAAATCGCCGACTCTGCGAACGCCCTCGATCGAGCCCTCGAGCGCTTCTGACGAGAGATTGAGCTGCTTGCGGTAATGCGTCGAGAAGACGAAATGTCGGAATGCCGCTGGCGAGACTCCCTGCTCGCGCAGATCGCCCACGGTCGCAACGTTCCCGACCCGCTTCGCCATCTTGCTACCCTCGGTGAGGAGGAACTCGCCGTGGCACCAGAAGCGCGAAAAAGGCTTTCCAGTCGCGCCCTCCGATTGCGCGATCTCATCTTCGTGATGCGGAAAGACGAGATCCACTCCGCCGCAATGGATGTCCATCGTTTCGCCGAGGTAGCGCATCGCCATCGCGGAGCATTCGAGGTGCCAGCCGGGACGTCCCCGTCCCCACGGTGCATCCCATGCCGCTCCCGCCTTCTCGTCTTCGGGTTTGGCAGCTTTCCAGAGCGCGAAATCCTGTGCGTTCTCCTTCGTGTAGTCGTCCTGCACAACGCGCGCACCGGCCTTGATCTCCCGCGTGTCCAGTCGCGACAGCTTTCCATAGCCGGGGAACCTGTCGATTGCGTAATACACGGAGCCGTCGTCCGCCTGGTAAGCGATGCCGCGCTCGACGAGCTTGCGAACGAGCTCGATCATCTCCGGTAAGTGTTCCGTCGCGCGAGGATACTCCTCCGCGTTCTGAATGCGCAGAAACTCGCGATCGACATGGAACGTCTCGATCACAGGCTCGGTGACTTCGCTGATCGTCAGTCCGCGCTCACTCGCACGCTTGATGATCTTGTCGTCGACGTCGGTGAGATTCATCACCTGATGCACGCCCCATCCGCCGAGGCGGATGGTGCGGCGTAAAAGATCCTCGAACAGGAAAGTGCGGAAATTCCCGACGTGAGCCGGGTTGTAGACCGTCGGGCCGCAGGTGTACATGCGGACTGTCTTTCCGTCGGCCGGCGAGAAGACGTCGACCGAGCGCGTGAGCGTGTTGTAGAGGCGGAAGTCAACCATGCGGCGGAAGGGTGTTCACCTTTCCGGCGAACCGCAGGTCTCCTCAGGACACGCCTGGAATATCAGCGTGTCACCGTAGCCGACGACCACGTGGCCACCGGATCCGTGAAAGGTCCGCTGTCGACAGGTGCCGCCCGGTCCCGGTCGTTCCGCAATGCCACACTGGTTGCTCGAAACAGCGAAGAGACTCGCGGTCTCAGCTCTATCCCGGCTGTCCTGTCGCTGAGAGCTCGAGCAATAGATACTGACGCTCTGCTGCTCCGCCTTGTCTCTTGTCGCAGCGGGAACCGGCTGGCTCGCGGGATTGGGACACTCTTTCTCGACCGCTGCCTGGGCGCCGGCGATCTTCACGTCCCATCGCTTACTCTGATCATCTCGCGTCCGACAGAATTCGTCCGCAGCAGGGCCGGCGGGCATATAAGGGCCCGGGCGGGGACCAGGTGGGGGATTATGGTGACTCGGAATAAGTCCCCCGACAGTTCTGAATTCGTGAATCATAAACTCAAGCACTGCGCTATCCATGATGAGAACCGACATACCCATAGCCCGTAGTGCTTGCGTCCCCGCGCCATCCTGATGTCCATCCGTACCTTCGTATACAACTCGAATCAACTCCGTTGTTACGGGAAATTCGTCATCACGTGCAAAGTCCACCCCGGGGACGCCGGGCCCTCCTCTGATGCCGGCGCACATCTGCTCAATCGTGTTCGGTCCTCGCTTCGCCCCGCTCCCGGGTCGTGCTGGTCTGTCGGTCGAAATCCCGGGTGCAGTGTTGTCTTTCATGCAGAGCCCAATGGCCGCGCGGTCGTCGGGCACCCCGATACTTGGAGCGTCCTTGGCGCCGGCGGCACCCTTGGGGGTTGCATTCCTGAGGGTGCAAAAAGGGTTGTGACCTGTGAGCCACAACTGCTGCATACGCAGTCCTTCCCGGTCTGTCAGAAGCACAGTTCTTCCTCCGGGAAAAACCTGTTCCACCGATTCGGCGACTCCGTCGTAGTCCAGATCGATGACCGCCAGAGAGGAACCATCTCCGGCTATGGTCACGACACCGACCTTGAATCCGGCACCGTCCTTGAAAATTCTGGCGATGCTGCCGTCCTTGTTTTTATACCACCATCCGGAGTAACTCCAGGTTCTCTCCTTGACGGAAACCTGAATCAGCTTCCCCGTTTTCTCCGGGGATGGGATCAGGACTGTGCCGTTCCAGTACTGGTCCGATCCCGCCGCAAGGTTTGACAAGCGCTCGCCGTCAAACACGATGTAATGCTTCTGCTTTCCGGACATCACTCTGGACTTCTGCTCCGAAGTTGCCGGCAACGTCGCAAAGTCGACGCCCAGCACTGTCCGGAGCCTGGCAGCATCAAATCCTGT
>JAHFCS010000163.1 GCA_023249395.1 Gemmatimonadota bacterium | reverse complement strand
TCGGTGCCGCAGTCGAGCGGTTGGTTACCCGGTACCCGGTACCAGTTACCCGGGACCAGGGTAGCAGCAGATCATGAGGAATCAGCTGAGAGCCGCACTCCTTCCCACGTTGCTCGTTATATCCGCCGGTGCCATGTATACGGCGCCAAAGCGCTATACTGCCGCGGAGCTTGACGCTCGTATACCGATAAGCGTTGCGCAATGGCACAAGCACGTGAACTGGTGCCTGCCGCCGAGGAGAGCAACGGAGCGAAGGCAATCTGGGGTGACGATCACATGCGAGGCGACGAAATGATGGAGCACGACCACGAGGGACAATGAGCAGGCATTTCCTACCTAGCGGATTTCTAGGTCTGTCGGCACTTGCCGCGTGCGTGATGTATTCCCCGCAGCCGTCGGCAACGAGTCCCGTCGTATGGCCCGGGCGCGTGATCGCGGCCGCTCCAGGTGAGCGCCATTTTCGGGCGATCCGGCAGCTTACCTTCGGAGGCGACAACGCAGAGGCTTATTTCAGTCACGACGGAAAGTGGCTGACGCTTCAGAGCACGCGTGACGGTCACCCATGCGATCAGCAGTACGTGATAAGGACGGACGGGACCGGAGTGCGTCGTATCTCCGACGGGCGGGGGAAGACAACCTGTGGATGGTTCTTCCCGGGTGACGAGCGGTTGTTCTTCGCCTCGACAAGCGCGCACGATTCGACATGTCCGCCGAAGCCGGATCCGTCGAAGGGATACATCTGGCCGCTCGATCGCTACGACATCTACACCATCGATCGGGACGGCAGTAAGCTCAGCAGGCTGACGCACTACGACGTTTACACCGCCGAAGGGGTCCTCTCGCCGGACGGAAAGCGCATCGTATTTACCTCGCTCAAGGACGGTGACCTCGACATCTACACGATGAATGCAGATGGGACTGACGTGCGGAGGCTCACGAACACGCCGGGCTACGACGGTGGCGCATGGTGGTCTCCCGACGGGACGAAGATCGTTTACCGCGCCAATCATCCGACCGACTCGGCGGAGCTTCGCACTTATCGCGAGCTACTGGCGCAGCGACTCGTACGGCCGGCGAAGGTGGAGCTGTTCCTGATGAATGCGGACGGCTCGGATCAGCGGCAGATCACGCACCTCGGGGGTGCCAATTTCGGACCGTCGTGGACCCACGATGGAAAACGGATAATCTTCTCGTCGAACTATCTGAGTCCGCGAAGCGGAAACTTCGATCTGTTCCTCGTGAATCCTGACGGCACCGGCCTCGAGCAGATCACTTTCGACCAGTCATTCGACGGATTCCCGATGTTCAGTCCCGATGGGAAGCAGGTTGTATGGGCGTCGAATCGCGACGCCGACAAACCCGGCGAGACGAACCTCTTCATCGCCGACTGGCAGTAGCCTTCACATCGACAGGAGATGATGGAATGAACGAGAGCACCTCGATGATCGTGCTGAGACTGATTCACATCATCAGTGGCGTGTTCTGGGCCGGAACGGCGATGAGCATTGCGTGGTTCCTTCTCCCAGCACAGAGCGCGTTGGGTCAAGCTGGCGGGGCGTTCATGCGCGAGCTGATGTTCCGGAAGCGGCTCCGGCCCTTTCTCCTCGGTGCGATGGGGCTGACGATACTCTCCGGTTTGGCAATGTATGGGCGACTGGCGATGGTGACTGACGGCACCTGGGCGTCGAGCGGAACAGGGATGACCCTCGGCATCGGTGCCGTGGCGGCGGTCATTGCCGGTGGAATCGGCGGCGGTGTAGTAGGCAGTGCGGCCAAGAAGATGATGGCGCTCGGAGACAGAATTCAGGCGTCGGGAGGTCCACCGACGGATGAGGAGCAACGGCAGATGCAGGCACTTCAGTCGCGAATCGTCAGTTCCTTCAGGATAGTCGCGATTCTGCTGGTGATTTCTGTCGCAGCAATGGCATCAGCGAGGTATCTCTAGACTGTTCGGGCATTTACCCGCAGAGCACGCTTCCGCCGTTGACGTTGAGCACCTCGCCCGTGATGTGACGGGCAAGAGGAGAGCAGAGAAAAACGATGGGACCGGCGATGTCGTCTGGAGACGCGATTCGACCGAGCGGAATTCCGGATGCGATCCGATGAATGCCGGTTGCGGCGATCGCCTCTTTTGCCATCTCGGTATCGACCCATCCCGGCGCGACGCAGTTGACGTTGATGTCGCGCGACGCAAGCTCCACCGCCAATGACTTCGTGAGTGAGATGATCGCTCCCTTGGTGCCCGCGTAGTCGGCGTGATAAGCCTCACCGCGCTGGCCGGCGGTGCTCGAGAGGAGAACGATGCTTCCGCCGTCACTCATCGCACGTGCGGCGGCGCGTGTCGAGAAGAAGACGGAATCGAGATTGGCGGTGATGGTTCGTCGCCAATGCTCGTCGGTCATCCTGATGAAGGGGATGTCATCCACCGGCCAGATTCCGGCGTTGGCGACGAACAGGTCGAGTGAGCCGAACTCGTCAATCACAGCCTTCACGAGGTCGTCAGCGCCATCCTTTGTGGCGACGTCGGCCGCGACGGCGACTGCTCGCACTCCCGTCGAGCGCGCGTTTTCGACGACCGCCTCCGCGTCCCGCGCGCGTTTGTGGTAGCCAACGACGACATTAGCTCCGGCGTGAGCAAGCAATCGTACGGTAGCAGCGCCGATTCCGCGGGAGCCACCGGTCACGAGGGCTCGTTTTCCACGGAGCGAGATGAGAGGCATTTCCGTGTTCACGCCTGAAAGAATAGCTCAGATGGGGAAGGGACGCCGAGCGAGGTGCGCCGGGCCAATAGCCCGTTCGATCATCCGCGGCTTCGGAATTCGGGTGGCAGAGGAGTCCAGCGCTCACGGCCCTTGAAGTACTTCCACGGCTTGTAGCCGTTCCGGCGGATGAATTCACGATACCGCTGATGTCGCTCACGAAACAGCTTCTCGGATGAAACGATTGCACGATGTGGCCAGTCGCGGAGAAGATTCTCGACTTTCCAGAGGTTCCTGTCGGACAGCCGCCAGTCGTACGGGTCGAGCACTCGGAGATCGAGGACCGCGTAACCCTTGATGCGTCCCGAGTGGTCCACGTATCCCTCGGCGTAGCTCAACGCGAGCGCTCGGGGGGTGGCGAAGACCGGTTTGCGCCCGTGGAGCCCGGGATCGCGAGAGCGCGCCACTGACCCCCATCCCTGGGGTGTGCGATACACAAAGATCACGTGATCGAGGAGATCGATCGATTCGAAGCCGAGTAGGAGTGGGGGATATCCGTGCTGCTCGAGTGTGGTGGCGGCGAAGAGAGCGGCTTCGAGACAGTGAGCGGTTCCCGTGCGGACGACGCCGCGAAAGCCGCGCATCGTGTCACCTGCGGGCTCTCTGTTGTAGGGGAGCTCATTGAGCCAGCGCTGAACGGCAGCTGGAGTGCGCAGGCGATGAACGAGCTTTCGTTCGACTGGCGTGAACGAAAGCTGGGGAGGTTCGATCCTCGCGGTATCCGGGAGGAATCGTCGCTTCGGTGTCAGGGTCACAGGTCCATTGGAAGGGCGGGAGCTTACGAGTTCTTTTCCGCCGTCTAGATTAGGCCAAGCCATCGAATTTTGCATGTATGGCGAGAATGCGCTCAGGGCAACTTCTGACGGACTCCCCACGATGACCTATCCCATCGCTGACATCATCAACCTGATTCATCCTGAGTCGCAGCGACTCTGGAGGCTAAGCGAAGCTGAAGCTCAACGTCGGCTCCTCGCAGCTGACCTGAGCGCCGTGCTCGAGATCGACGGCTCGTTCGCCCTGGTGGCGCAGGAAGGGGAGCAGGTGAGACTCGCGCGAAGCCTCGACCGCCCACTCCGCTATTTCCTCGCAAAAGCTGTCGAGGGACCGGTGCTGATCGTGGCGGAACGTATCGACGAGATCGCGGCAGAGCTGGTGCGTCGAGGATGGGGAGATCAGTTCCACCCGAGCTACACGCGCATGGTACCTGCCCACCATGTCACCACGCTTCGTCTGGTTGGATGTCCCGACCCGAATCCTGTCTACCGGCGCTTCTTCGATCCACCTCGTGGCACGCTACCCGAGGATCTGGACGTCATCGGCCGTCATTACATCGAAGCCGTCTATAACGAGCTGCGTCGATGGCTCGCGGTGCAGGATCCTGTGGCATCCGTCGGTGTCCCGTTTTCCGGCGGCATCGACAGCGGCGCAATCCTGCTCTGCCTTTACAAGCTGTTGCTGGACGAAGGGCAATCCCCCGCGCGCCTGAAAGCGTTCACGCTCTCCGTGGATGGTCAAGGAGACGACGCGCGCCAGGCGCGTGAATTCCTGGCGCGGACAAGTCTCGAGATGCTCGGCGAGATGATCGAGGTACCCTCGAGCGCGCTTGATCCGCTGCGTGCCGTCGCTGTCATCGAAGACTACAAGTCCCTCGACGTCGAATGCGCGGCCGTGAACCTGAGCCTGCTCGCCGCAATCAGGGACCGCTATCCGGACTGGCGCCTGCTCGTGGACGGCGACGGTGGTGATGAGAACCTCAAGGACTATCCCATAGAAGAGAACAGCGAGCTGACGATCCGGAGTGTCGTCAACAACCGCATGCTGTACCAGGAAGGATGGGGCGTCGATTCCATCAAGCACTCGCTCACCTACTCGGGCGGATATAGCCGCGGCTGCGTCCGCAGCTACGCCTGCACACGCGAGTACGGATTCGCCGGGTTCAGCCCTTTTACGCGTCCCCCTGTCATCGCGGTTGCCGAAGCGATTCCCTTCGCCAAGCTGACTGACGGGTCGCACGAGCGACTGTACTCTTTAAAGGGCGAGATCGTGGCGCGCGGCATTCGCTCGGTTCTGGGCCTCGAGATGCCGGTCTTTCCCAAGCGCCGATTTCAACATGGATCAGTGGCGACTGACCAGGTCGATCGGCTGTTCTCCCAGAACGAGGCCCACTACCGGCGGCACTTCCAGGCGCTGCACACAGCATCCATTTGAGCGGGTCGATCGCGGATCGGCGTATTCGCGGTCTTCGCTCACCCAAGCCGAACGTCAACCCGTACATTGCTCACGGGTCGTTGATCGAGGAGGAACGCAGGCCAGACGGAAAAATCGAACGTGCCTTGACGGTCTTTCTCACGGGTGCAGAGTGTCGCTTCACCTGCTCGTTCTGTGATCTGTGGCGGTGGACAATCAATGGACGAACGCCACCTGGCGCGTTGCCAAAGCAGCTGTCGGAAGTTCTTCGATCGCTCGAGAGTCTGGCTCAACTTTTCCATCGAGTCAAACTCTATAATGCCAGCAACTTCTTTGACCGCCAAGCGGTGCCAGCTGAAGACCTGCCGGCGATCGCGGCGCTAACTGCGCCCTTCATCGGCGTCACAGTTGAGTCGCATGCGAACACCATCGGCTCGCTGACGCTGGAGTTCGCGCAACAACTCGCGGGGCGCCTCGAAGTTGCCGTTGGCCTCGAGACAATCCATCCAACTGCAACTGCGCAGCTAAACAAGCGCCTCGACCTGGCGCGGTTCGACAAGGCAGCGCGCTTTCTTTGCGACAACGACATGGACCTGCGTGTCTTCGTGCTCCTCGGCGTGCCGTACGTTCCGGCCACCGAATCGGTCGAATGGACAGTGCGCACAGTCGAATACGCAGCGCAGCATGGTGCGGCGGTCGTATCGATCATTCCGGTACGCGCCGGCAATGGCGAGCTGGAGCGCCTTGAGTCACTTGGCCACTTCACGCCGCCGACA
>JAHFCS010000162.1 GCA_023249395.1 Gemmatimonadota bacterium | reverse complement strand
GCTGGTATAGGCGGTCACGTTGATCGCATCGGCGAACGGGAGCGTGAGTGCGCTGGCTTCGTATCGCGTCGTGAGCTTTCGGTAGCTCTGGTCGGGATAGCGGATATCGATCGAGGGCTGATCGATCAGCCCGAGCGCCGAATTCTGGACGAATCCGAAGCCCGCATCGCGCGCTGTGTACTCCGAGAGCTTTGCCGAGATCTGCTGATGGTCGGAGAAGCCGTATCCGGCCTGAACGGCAAGCCAGCCATCGCGGACGCCGGTATCGAATACGCGGATGTCATTTTTGAGAGTGATGTTCCCAAACTGGCCTGCTGAAGCTTCGTAGTCTTTGGCGTCGCGCCACGCGCCCGAAGCGGCGAAGCCGAACCGCCCTATCTCACCGACGACACTGCCCGAAGGACGCTGCTGCCGGTCGCTCGTGCTGTAGCGATAGCTTGCCGAGCCGTTGACGCGTGTGCGGGTGCCCCCGTATGTCGGTCGTGAGGTGATGAGATTTATCACGCCGCCGATTGCGTCGGTGCCGTAAAGGACCGAGGCTGGGCCGCGTACGACCTCGACGCGATTCAACAGGTCGAGATCGACAAGCGCAGGAAGCTCGCCGAAATCCTGCTGCCGGCGGGTATTGTTGAGCCGGATGCCATCCTCGAGAAGGAGGATTCGCTGTCCTCGCTGACCGCGGATGATCGGCCGACCCTGGTTAGCTCCGGTGCCTGTGAGGGCCATGCCGGGACTCTCGCGCAGGAGCTCGGCGACCCCATTCGGAAGTGTCGCGTGAACGCGGGCGGCATCGAATACGAGCACCGGGCTCGCGGTAAGGAAGACCGGCTTCGGGCTCCGCGTTGCGGTGATAGTGATTGGTTCGAGGGGCGTGGCGGCGGCTTTGGCTGTGTCGCTGGCTTGCGGAGCCTGCGCGCCCGCGGCGGCTGTTGCCGCCAGGGATGCGAGGAGCGCTACGAGCGCGGCAACAGAGCGGCTAACGAAGGATGGTGGCATTTGTCTGCGATGAGTGGGTTGATTTGTGTGCTCGGAAAGTGCAACAAAGCGCAGCAAATCGACAGTCGCAGAATCGAGATTCTTGTGCTGATCGCGATGTTCGTCGTGTTCGATGTGCGGTTGCGACGGGGTTGTCGAGATCGGATGTCGCAACCAGAGTGCGTCCTGAACTCCGCAGGCTGGTCTTTTTTGCGAGCTTCCTCGCCTTGATTTTGTCCTGCCAACCCGGTATTCTTCAAGGCTGATTCAGATTTGCATTCCCGTTCCGCCGCGGGGATGTTCGCACGTCCATAGGAGCTTTTTTTGTGAAAGTACGCAGTAGCGTCAAGCCGATCTGTGAGCACTGCAAGGTGATCAAGCGCCAGGGCGTGGTCCGCATCATCTGCAAGCGCAATCCCAAGCACAAGCAGCGACAGGGCTGATAAATGGCACGTATCGCCGGCGTGGATCTGCCACGCGAGAAGAAGCTCGAGATCGGGCTGACATACATCTACGGCATCGGGCGCGCGACAGCGCGCAAGATCCTCGACGACGCCGGGGTCAATCCCGAACAGCGCGTCCGGGACTTGAACGACGCCGACACCAACCGCCTCAGGCAGGCGATCGAGAAGGACATCCGCGTCGAGGGCGCCCTCCGCACAGAGGTCGCGATGAACATCAAGCGGTTGATGGACATCGGATCCTACCGCGGCAACCGGCACCGTCGGGGACTACCGGTTCGCGGCCAGCGCACACATACGAACGCCCGCACGAAGAAGGGGCCGCGCCGCGCGATCGCGGGAAAGAAAAAGGTAACGAAGTAAATCATGGCCACTGGAAAGAAGACAAAGCGCATCATCGAGGCCGAAGGCATCGCCCACGTCAGCGCGACGTTCAACAACACGACCATCACGATCACCGACGCGCACGGCAACACGATCTCCTGGGGATCGTCGGGGAAGGCGGGGTTCAAGGGCTCGAAGAAGTCAACGCCCTTCGCCGCCACTGTCGCCGGCGAGCAGGCGGGACGCGAGGCAGTCACGCTCGGCGTTCGCCGCGTGCACGTTCGCGTTCAGGGTCCGGGATCTGGTCGCGAGTCGGCCATTCAGGCCCTGGTCGCCGCCGGTCTGCAGGTCAAGTCGATTCGTGACGTGACGCCGATTCCGCACAACGGCTGCCGTCCGCCGAAGCGCCGGAGGGTCTGACCGATGCGCTATACAGGACCAAGCTGCCGCCAGTGCCGCCGGGAGGGAACGAAGCTGTTTCTCAAGGGAACGAAGTGCTTCACCGAGAAATGCCCGGTCGAGCGCCGGCCGAGTCCTCCCGGGCAGCATGGAGCGAGCACAGCCCGCCGCCGCAAGATGTCGGAGTACTCGAAGCAGCTCCGTGAGAAGCAGAAGATCAAGCGGATCTACGGTGTCAGCGAGAAGCAGTTCCGCAACACATTCGAGCGCGTCGCGACCCTGCCCGGCATTACCGGTCACAACCTTCTCGCCGCACTCGAGAGTCGTCTCGACAACGTCGTCTACCGCATGGGTTTCGCGTCCAGCCGCAAGGCCGCGCGTCAGCTCATTCGCCACCGACACGTCGAGATCGCGCAGAAGCCGGTCGACATTCCGAGCTATCTGGTATCGCCGGGCGAGGAGATTCGCGTCCGGATGAAGTCCCGTGAGCAGGCGTCGGTGATGGTCGCGATGGATCAGTCCACTCGCGGCGCCCCGCTGTCGTGGATCGCGGTGGATCGCGACACGTTCAGCGGGAAGATGCTGGAACGTCCGAGCCGTCCGAACATTCCGATCGCGGCGCAGGAGCAGCTGGTTGTGGAACTCTACTCGAAATAGCTCCGAGAAGTCCGCAATCCGCAGTTAGTTCGTAGTCCGCAGTTAGTTCGCAGTCCGCAGTATCGACGTTAATCGTGAGCGCGGGAATTCGCGCTCACGTTCACAATATGAGGCGCCGGCTCGTGTATGCCGAAGGCCCACCGGGACCCTAACTCCCGTACGGGCTCACCGCGCGTTAGGGGCGGGGTGAGACGTGAGGAAACGCAAGCAATGTCACAAGCAATAGATCTTAGAGGACTGGTTCGCCCGCAGCTCGTCGAGATGACGAAGCGCGAAGACAATCCCAATGCAGCCGAGTTCCGTCTTAAGCCGCTGGAGCGGGGTTTCGGCCATACGCTCGGCAACGCGATGCTGCGAATGCTGCTGTCGTCGCTTAGAGGCTCGGCCGTCTGGGGTATTCGTATAGATGGCGTGCTCCATGAGCATCAGACGATTGCCGGAGTGGTGGAAGACGTCCACCAGATCATCGGCAACCTGAAGATGCTGACGCTCGTTCTCGACGAGGGAGTCGAGGACGTCATTCTCCGCATCACCAAGGGAGAGTCAGGTGCGGTGACCGCCGGTGACATTCAGCCTGCGCCCGGTGTGACTGTTCTCGATCCGTCCCATCATCTCTTCACGATGCAGGACGATCGCGACATCAACGTCGAGCTTTACGTCAATAAGGGACGTGGCTACGTCGAGGCCGACCAGCATACGGTCGATCGCGCGCTCCCCGTGGACGTCGTCAGAATCGACTCGATCTACAACCCCGTTCGCCGCGCGAACTTCTCGGTTGCCGAGACGCGCGTCGGGCAGCGCACCGATTACGACCGCCTGACGCTCAACGTTGAAACCAACGGCACAATCTCGCCCGAGGAAGCGGTGAGCTATGCCGCGGCACTGGCGCAGACGCACTTCCAGTACTTCGCCAGCTTCGGCTCGCACGCATCGGCGCCCCTGGTGCCGGGCGGCGACGTCGTCGCCGGCGACGGACAGCGCATGGCTGATCTCCTCCGTACGCCGATCGACGATTTCGAGCTTTCGGTGCGGTCGGTGAACTCGCTCAAGAACTCCAACATCCGGACGCTCGGCGACCTGGTGAAGATGACCGAGAGCCAGATCCTGCAGGTGAAGAACTTCGGGAAGAAGTCTCTCAACGAGATCGCCGACCTGCTCGAGAAGCACGATCTGAACTTTGGAATGAAGTACGAAGACTCCGCGGAAGGCATTCGGTTCACCGACCGCGGCACTCCGCCAAATCGCAACGTCGCCACGGTAGCAGCCGACGAGGACGAGGAGCAATAGACAGATGCGTCACCGCAAGGTAGGACGTTCACTCAAGCGCACCGCCGAGCAGAAGCTCGCGCTGATGCGCAGTCTCGCCACCGCGCTGATCGAGCGCGGCGCGATCGAGACGACCGAGGCGAGAGCGAAGGAGCTTCGTCCATTCGTCGAGAAGCTGATCACCAAGGCGCGCGCGGGCACGCTGCACGACCGCCGGCTTACCGGCCGGCATGTGCACCAGCGCGCGGTAAACGATAAATTGTTCAGTGAAGTCGGGCCGAAGTTCGCTTCGCGCGCCGGCGGCTACACACGGATCCTGAAGACCGGACATCGCAAGGGCGACGGCGCCGAAATGGCCCGAATCGAGCTGGTGGATTAAATGGCAATCGCAAGAAACCGCTGCTACGTGTGTGACAAGGGCGTTGCCCATGGCAACAACGTGTCGCATGCCAACAACAGAACGCGCCGCGTCTGGAAGCCGAACCTTCAGGTCGCGCGGGTGGTCGTGGACGGAAAGATCACCAAGATCAAGGTGTGCACGCGCTGTCTGCACTCCGGGAAGATTCAGCGTGCCCCGCGCGGCGTCTCAGTCGCGTAACTCCGTGAGACTGCCGGCCGGAAAAAAGGGAGCGCATTGCGTCTCCCTTTTTTTGTGTACACAACACCAACTGCAACCGCAGCCGGAGGCAGTGCGACGTGATCTCTACCGCGCTATTCCTCACTGTCTCACTGCCTCACCGGCAACGGTTTTCTGTTGCAGGTCGGAGTTACACTGATGCCTAGGCGCGACGACCTCCACCGCATCCTCCTCATCGGCTCCGGCCCGATCGTCATCGGACAGGGCGCGGAGTTCGACTACTCGGGCACGCAGGCGGCCAAGGCTCTCAAGGAAGAGGGTTACGAGGTAATCCTCGTCAACTCGAACCCGGCAACGATAATGACCGACCCGGAGTTCGCCGACCGCACCTATATCGAGCCGGTGACCGCGGAGTTCGTCGAGCTCGTGATCGAGAAAGAGAAGCCCGACGCGCTCCTTCCGACGATGGGCGGGCAGACGGCACTCAACGTCGCGATGCAGCTTTACGAATCGGGCGTCCTCGCGAAACACGGCGTGCAGCTCATCGGCGCCGATTCCCGCGCCATCAAGATGGCAGAAGACCGCGGGCAGTTCTCCGAAGCGATGGAGCGGATCGGCCTCGCCGTGCCGGTCGGGGGAATCGCGACGACCTTCGACGAAGCGCTGACGCTGGTGGACCTCGTCGGCTTTCCGGCGATCATCAGGCCCGCGTTCACACTTGGCGGGACCGGCGGCGGAATCGCGTACAACCGCGACGAATACGAGGGCATCGTCCGCCGCGGAATCGAGCTGTCTCCGGTCGGCCAGGTGCTGATCGAACAGAGCATCATCGGGTGGAAGGAGTTCGAGCTCGAAGTGATGCGCGACTGCGCCGACAACGTCGTCATCGTCTGCTCCATCGAGAACATCGATCCGATGGGCGTGCATACCGGAGATTCGATCACCGTCGCGCCGGCGATGACGCTCACCGACCGCGAGTACCAGAAGATGCGCGACGCGGCGGTGGCGGTCATTCGCGAGATCGGAGTCGAGGCCGGAGGGTCCAACATCCAGTTCGCGGTCAATCCCG
>JAHFCS010000161.1 GCA_023249395.1 Gemmatimonadota bacterium | reverse complement strand
GCTGGCGGACTTCCGGCGGCCGGGTCCCGGGTCTGCCGAGGTTTTCCTTTGTGCCCCCTGCGATCTCCAGATAGACGAAGCTCGTCTTTCCGGAATCGAGTGCTTCACGGACGAAGGACCAGAGCTCTTCGACATTCCACGCATGGAATGCGTTCCCATATCCGACTGACTCCGCGAACCCGATGAAGTCGATCCGATCCGAAATTGTCTTTTGTCCGCCGGTCGAATCATGCGCGTTGTTGTCGAGAAGAACGTGCACCAGGTTCGGAGGAGCATACGCCGCGACGACCGCGGCGGCACCCATTCGCATTAGAATCGAGCCGTCGCCGTCGATCACGACGACGCGGAGGTCGGGACGAGCTAGAGCTAGGCCGAGGCCGAGCGAGCTGATGCAGCCCATCGAGCCGACCATGTAAAAATTGTTCTCGACGTCGCCGACTTCGTACAGCTCGCGCCCGGTGAATCCGGTGGTCGCGAGAAACACCGTGTCGTCGGAGGCCAGCGAGGCGATGGAGGACAGCGCGTCGAAGCGTGTCGGAACGGTTGCCGGGCCCGAGCCAACGGTGTAGCTCCCTTTCTCGATGTGCGAGGCACCCGCTGACTTCTTTCTGAGCGCCTCCCTTGAAAAGGTGCCGGCCTTGACCACGAAGAAGAACGGCTCTCCCGACTCGATCATCCTGTTGGCCTCTTCGAGCTGTCGTTCGGCTTCGGCCTGCTCGGTGGCCAGATATTCCCACTTGATCCGCATCAGATCGAGGAACCCGGTCGTGATCTGGCCCATCAGCTCATGCTGAGGCTCATCGGGCTTGCCGCCAGGCTCACCGCGCAGGCTCACGATTCCCAGCAGCGGAATCTTGAAGGTATAGATGAGGGAAGTGAGCGGAGATGTCGCGTTTGTCAGTCCCGAATTCTGGCACAGGAACACCGACTTCCTGCCGCCGAGCTGGGCTCCCGCGCAGATCGCAACGGCATCGCCTTCGTTTGCCGCCATGATCAGCTCGCACTCGTTGACCGCGAAATTGATAAGGTCCTTGAGATAGGAGCAGGGGACACCGCTATAGACGGTAAAGCCGTACTCCTTCAACAGGCCCCCGAACCGACCGGTGTCGATCATTGCATTTCGCTGGCGTGGGTCAGGTCAACGATGCTGTCAACATCCATCCATGCGCCTTTCGTGTAGATCACCGAAACTCGCGTCTCCCTCGCCAGGTCGGAAAAAAGATCCGCCATCCGCAGCGACTTGAATTTCTCCTCCTGCGACAGGCGGCCGAGCGCTGCCTTCACAGCGGCCGCGCCGCGCTGATTCACCTTCCAGAGTCCGATGAACTCGCCATTTACCGACGCTCGGTCGAGCGTTGCCGACATCTTCTTCAGTGCCACCGCGCGATCGAAGGCCGAGCGGGCGTAGGGCACGTCATTCTGCACGAAGTCGGTGTAGCTATCGGTGAATTCGCAGTCGGCGTCGACGACAATCGAGATATCGCCGTCGCTGTTGATGAGCTCGTGCAGGACATGATCCTTGAAGAGGATGTCTCCGTAGGAAATAACTGTGTTGCCTTTGATCGAGTCGCAGGCGACGAAGAGCGAGTAGAGCTCCTTGGTCGACGCGTGGTCTTCGTTGTCGACGGTTTTGATTCCGGGAAAAGCGATTGCCTCTTTTGCAAAGCCGCGCACGACCGTGACATCGGTGATGCCCATTCGATTGAAAATGTCGATTTGGCTCGCGAGGATCGGGACTCCATTGGCCTTCAACAGCGTCTTCGGAATGTCACGCGTAAGATCGCCGAACTTTTCACCCTGGCTGGCTGCGAGAACAATCGCGTTCCAGCTCTTGCCCGATGTCGGCAGGTATCTCTTCTCTGCGCTCTCGAGCTCGTCGGCGCCCTGGAGATGGAAGATGTCGGCGACCGTGGCGATCGTCCCCTCGACGTTGATCAGACTCTCGTCGGCGAAAATCCTGGCGCTTGTCGCCCGCATCGCCTTGATCGATGAGCGAAGGTTGTGGTTCGCCCAGATCACGAGGCTGATGCCGAGCTTGCGGAAGTGGTCGGTAGGCGTCGAGTAGTACTTGGTCGGCACGATCACGATCGGCAGCCTGCCGCCCCATTCCTTCATGAACGCGTCGATGTCGGAAGGATTGGATTTCTTGCTGTGCACGAGCAACGCATCAGCGCCAGCAGCGTGATATGCCTTGGCCCGGGTCATGACGTCTTTCAGGCCCCAGCCGGAGATAAAGCCTTCCAACCGGGCGACGACGACGAAATCATCGTCGAGCTGCGTGTCCTTCGCCGCCTTTATCTTGCCGCAGAACTCGTCCATGTCGGCAAGCGGCTGGGCGTCGCCGACGAAGGAGTTCGTTTTCGGAAACAGCTTGTCCTCGATACAGACGCCGGCGACTTTGCGCTGTTCCAGCTTGCTGACGAGGCGCCGCATGTTGTTGAAGTTCCCGTAACCTGTATCGCCATCGAGCAGAATGGGAATGTTGGTGACGTCGCTCATGAACTCGAGGACCTCGAGGACCTGCGTCCATGACGCCTCGTTGTTGTCGCGCACGCCCATGGCGGCGGAAATGCTCAGGCCGCTGCCCCAGATCCCCTTGAAACCCGCCTCCTCGACGACACGAGCCGACAGCCCGTTGTGCGCCTCCATAATGAATTCGAGGTCCTTCGAGAGAATCATGTTCCGCAACTGGCTTGTCTTCTTCACCAAATCTCCATCCTCTTAGGGTTCTGCCCTATCAAAACTATTCAACTGGAGGGTGCCAGGTCATTGCCGAATCGTGAAAGGTCGACGGATCATCGAGTGAAGTTCCTTCCTGACGGGCCTATATTTCGTGCCATGATGCCGCCGGCGGGATCGACTCGCAGGGGCATCGCAATGCGGCGTCTGCCGGATTTCCATACGAAATAGCTCAGGAACATGGATACCGTCATCGTCACGGGGGCTCAAGCAGAAATGACCGTCCCGGCGAGGGGCCGCATTTCGTTTCTCGGCGTTCTTCGCATCACCGTCGCCGCCCTCGGCGGACTCCAGGCGATTGCAGCGCGGAACTCGATGAACGTTGACGGCATGTCATATATCGACGTCGCGCGAGCATACGCGAATGGCGACTGGGCGGGGGCGATCAACGGCTACTGGAGTCCGCTCTATTCCTGGCTGGTTGCGGCCGTGATGCTTGTTCTAGACCCGTCTCCACAGCACGAGTTTGCGGCCGTTCATGCGCTGAATTTTTGTCTTTTCCTCTTCGCCCTCGTGGCATTCGAGTTTTTCCTTCGCGAGCTTTTCATCACGCTGGAGAGTGGACAAGCACGCCGGGAAAGCAAGCCAGGACGTGCGTGGTGGGCGCTTGGATATTCACTTTTCGCCTACGCTTCTCTCGTCCTCACCAATCTGGGTCATGTCGGGCCCGACATTCTGCTCTGCGCGTGGCTGTATCTCAGCGCCGGCATCCTTATACGCGTGGCGCGCGACAGGGAAGTCTCCCTCGTCAGAGCCGTGGCGCTCGGAGCGACAATGGCTGCGGGATATTTGACGAAGTCAGTGATGTTTCCGCTCTCGCTCGTCGTCTTCGGCACCGCTGTCGTCCTCGTTGCGCGCAAACGGCTGTCATTGGCGGGACTGCTGGTCTCCGCTGCCGTTTTTGTCTTCGTTGCGGGCCCCTGGATACTGGCACTCTCGGAAGCCAAGGGCCGCTTCACCTCCGGCGACAGCGGGAAGCTGAACTATGCGTGGTGGGTGGACAATGTCCGAATGTTCCGCCACTGGCAGGGAGACCCGGTCCACGGCACGCCGCTGCATGCAACCAGGCCTCTTTCGACGGGGCCCGTAATCTACGAGTTCGCTGAGCCTGTTCGGGGCACCTACCCGGTCTGGTACGATGCGTCGTACTGGTACGACGGAGTTCGCGTGAGCCTCAAGCCGTCTCTCGAGCTTCACCGACTCGCCAACAGCGTCGAGGATTATCTCGGGCAGGAGTGGTTCTACCCGGCCCTCGTGGGACTGCTGGTCCTCTACCTGTCAGTCGGGAACGCGGGACTCCGCCGGACGGTGCAGTCCAACTGGTTCGTGCTCGTGCCCGCGGCCGCCGGGCTGTTCCTGTATGCACTGGCCCGGGTTCTGGGCCGGTATGTTGCGCCCTTCGTGGTGATCGGCCTGCTGACGCTCCTCACCGGGATGGGCTTGCGCGTCCCACGAAACCGCGCAGATGGAAGCGGTATCGACGACCGCACGGCTGCTGTTCTCGCCGCGGTTTTCGGTCTCATGGTTATCAGTCAACTCTGGTTCAAAGACCGCAAAGTGCCGCGCGGGCACATGCATCTGGCCGTTGCGGCGCGACTCGCTGAGTTGGGAGTGCCTCCGGGTTCGCGCCTCGGGGTGATCGGAGAATCGAGCAACGCGTACTGGGCGCACCTCGCCGGCGACCGAATCGTCGCGGAGATAACTCCGGACGAATCGGGCTGGTTCTGGGCGCAAACCGCCGATCAACGGACGCGAGACCTGGAGCTTTTCCGCCTGCCGCAGGCAGTTGCCGTGGTGGCTGACAACGTACCGCAATGGGCTGACAGGAGCGGCTGGGTGCCGGTGGGTGAAGGCGGCTACTGGCTGATGCGATTACGATCGTCGCCGTAACAGATCCGTGATGCCAGGCGCATTCAACACGGATTTCCCCCAGACGCGGTCTTTCGACGTCGCCTGGAGAGAGCGAGCGGACCCCTTCGGTGCCAAATCCCTGTTCGCGCGTCTGGTGGGAGCGGATGGGATAATTCTTTACTATCGCGCCACATTTCACTACAACACTGTCGTGCATGATTCCGAACGTCTGGCCGGCGGACCCCACTATCTCGCGGACGAGATTCGGCGCGACGCGCTCGCACTCCTCGACGTGGAAGCACGCCGTTGGGCAGAGCCGATGGTGGATAAGCTGGGACGTGCCTTCATGATCGACGACGTCGAGGGGCCTGCAGCGCAACCCCACTCCAGCATCGGCACCGGCACGTGAGTGTGACGCGAAGCGCCGTTGGGCCCGAAATCGGCGCCGAGATGCATCGGTGGGCGAGCGATCTGTTTCCGATCTGCCGCAGCATCACCGGCGATGGAGTGAGACAGACGCTCGCTTATCTCGCGAACGTCATTCCCGGGCTAACGGTCCATGAAGTACCGAGCGGAACGCAGGCGTTTGACTGGACGGTACCCGAAGAATGGAATGTAAGAGGCGCGTACATCGAGGACGAGAACGGCAGGCGGATCGTGGACTTCGCGCGGAACAATCTCCATCTGGTCGGCTATTCCGAGCCCGTGGACAGGTGGCTGACGCTCGAGGAGCTGCAGCCATATCTGTACTCGCTTCCCGACCTGCCGAACGCGATTCCGTATGTGACATCGTACTACGCGCGGCGCTGGGGTTTCTGTCTTCCGCAGAGCCAGCGCGATCAGCTCGAAGGAGGGCGATACCACGCAGTAGTAGACAGCACGCTCGGTCCCGGCTCGCTCACGTACGGGGAGCTCATTCTCGGGGGAAGGGAATCGAAGGAGATTCTACTCTCCACCTACATCTGCCACCCCTCGCTGGCCAACAACGAGCTTTCCGGTCCGGTGGTCACCACCGCGCTCGCGCGCTGGCTGGCATCGGAAACAGATCGCAGGTACTCATACCGAATCGTCTTCGTCCCTGAAACCATCGGGTCGATCGTCTATCTCAGCGAGCACCTCGACGACATGAAGCGCAACACGAT
>JAHFCS010000160.1 GCA_023249395.1 Gemmatimonadota bacterium | reverse complement strand
CATCCTGAACCTGCCTCCCTCCATCTCTCTCATATAAGGCAGGCTCCGAAGCTCCATTCGTTTCATTCCCGGCATGAGCTCCATCGGCCCCATTCTCTCCATCATCGGCATCGGAGCCATCCTTGCCATCGGAGGCATGGCACCCATCGGCGGCATGACGCCCATCGGCATCTCCGGCATCTCCGGCATCTCCGGCATCCGCATGCCGTCGTGGAAAATGAACATGTTGCCGGGCCCATCTCCGAAGCCTCCGAAGCCGAAGATGCCTCTGGATCGCATGAGATCGGACGCCCGCCCCGCAGTCACCTGGACGTCCCGCACCCGGCCGCCTGAATAAACCCGGACGTTCACCCTTGCTCCGGGCGTCAGCTTCGCGACTTCACGCTGCAGTCTGTGTGAAGGCAGTCCGCTGGCATAGCTGTCCTCGACATCGGCAGGTGAAACACGCAGATCGACGCCGTTGATCGACACGATCCGATCGCCCTCGATGATCCCTGCGGTCTCCGCAGGTCCCTTTGGCGTAACCGCGCTGACGAACACGCCGAGCGTGTCGCGTGCGGTACCAGTAGCGCTGAGCTGAAGCCCAAGGGCGGCGCGATTCATCATCATCGAGTCCATCCGGGCGCGGAGCAGGCCGCCTTCGAGGATGCGACGGCACTCGACTCTTCCAGGTTCGGTGGTGGTGCATTCTCCACCGGGAGCCGGGGTCTTCGGCCTCGACGGCTCAGCCGGTTGCTGCGCGACTGCCGATGCCGTGCTTCCCGCAAGCGCCGCAAGGCATGCGAGTAGTGAAAAACCTCTCATGTATTTCTCCAGTTTTCTGGTTCCCGTCTTATATGACAGCAATCTCGCAGCAAGGGTTGCCGGCGCCAGTCCAAGGTGCCGAAAGCGCGTGGGCCGGGCGATATTTCAGAATGTCAACGATGCTCGAAGCCCCAAGTCGCGGCACACCGGAGCCCGACATCCATGCCTTCGAGCACCACTGGCAGGACGAGGCTGACGCGGCCTACCTCTATCGGATTCTCGCGGCTGCCGAGCCGGACGCGCACAAAAAGGACATCTATGCGCGGTTAGCCCAGGTCGAGGACCGGCATGTCGTTGTCTGGGGCGATCTCCTTGCGAGCCACGGCCATCCGCCGAAGGACTTCCGGCCGAGTGGGCGGGCGAAGCTGCTGGCGAGGATCGGAAGCCTGTTCGGGCCGGGGTTTCTCCTGCCGATGCTTCTCCAGGAAGAGGGACGCGAGGTAAAGGCGTATCTCGATATGCATCGCGCGACGCCGCGCGGTGCTCCAGGCGGTGGCGAAGCCCTCACGCTTGCCAAGGAATCCGCGGAACACGCGACGACTCTCGCGGGAATTGCTGGAAAGACGGGCGAGCCGTGGCATCGCACCGAGTCCGGCGGGTTCCTCCGGAACGTCGTGTACGGATTCAATGACGGCTTGACGGCGAACTTCGGACTCGTCGCCGGAGTGATCGGCGCGACGCTGACAGCGCAGCAGGACCACGCGGTGATCGTCGCCGGAGTCGCCGGCCTGATCGCCGACGCGTTGTCGATGGGATCGAGCGGATATCTCGCCGCCAAGAGCGAGCGCGAAGTATACGACTACGAGATTGCGATGGAGAGGGACGAGATCTCGCTGATGCCGGAGATCGAGCGTGACGAGCTGGCGCTCATCTATGAGGCCAAGGGAATGGACGGAGCGGCGGCGCACGAGCTGGCGACGCAGATAATGGGCGACCCTGCGCGGATGCTGCAGGAGCAGGTGCAGGAGGAGCTCAAGATCGGCGAGCAGACCATCTCGCCACTCCGCGAGGGATGGGTCACCGGTCTTGCGACTGCGTTCGGCGCGGTGATCCCGGTGCTGCCCTTCTTTTTCGCGCAGGGAACGTTGGCGATTGTACTCTCCTTCAGCGTCGCGATGCTGTCGCACTTCATTGTCGGGGCGGCGCGGTCGGTGTTCACCGGTCGCGGCGTTTTCCGCTCGGGGCTCGACATGTTCGTCGTCGGGCTGTGAGTGGCGCTCGTTGGGTACTATGTCGGGGGGTGGGTGGGGAATCTCCTTTAGTCGGGAGGCGTCGGGGTTAGCGATAAGGCGTCTGCGGACTGCGAACCAACCGTACCAATGAGATTCGCCAGGCTACTATGTTGAGCAGCCGGCCGGGAATGACACGTAACTACAAGGTCGCCACCGGACGCGGTGCCACTGGGCGTGTCGTGGCAGAGGGAATCCCGAGTCGCTGCACCAACTCGCCAAACCGCGGATCGCCACGCAGCGGCTCCAGCCGCGCGTCCCAATTGAGGTGCACCACGAACACAGAGCGCTCCGCGATCGCCTTGCCGAGCCACTCGAACGCGCGGTCGTTCTCCCCGAGTCCCGCGTACACCAGCGCCACATCATACGCCGATACGTATCCCTGCTTCGACTGAGTCAGGAGTTTCGCGAGAATCTCCTGCGCTTCCCGCTTCTCGCCGTTGCGTGCGAGTGCGTGCGCCAGCGCAGCTTGCGTGAAGCCGAGCTGCGGCGCCAGGGCCACGGCCTTGCGCATCGATTTGACAGCTTCGGCGCGAGCACCTTTACCGGATTGCGCCCAACCCTGAACAATCTGCGCCCAGAAGCTCGGCATCATCCGCTGCGCTTCGGCGGCGTACTTCAAAGACTGATCGAAGCGATTGTCGAACAGGCTGTGCCATCCGAGGCATGATGTAAGCATCGGGTTGGCGGGATCGAGTTCCACCGCGCGGCGACTCTCCTCCACCGACTCCGCGCCGCGACCCATCGCCAGAAGGAAGTGTGCGTAATCGTGGTGAACCTGGGCGTTGTTCGGGCTCAGCTCCAGCGCTCGCGCGAAATGCCGCTCCGCTGCAGCCCAGTCGTAGTCGAAGTGAGTGTTGACGAGCGCCATCAGTCCGTGTGCTTCGCCGAGCTGCGGGTCCTGCGCCAGCGCCGCCGCCGCGGCGCGACGCATCTGGCTGAACGCCTCGATCGGCGCCACTTCGCCGAAGAACGCCCGGAAGTAGTAAGCGCGCGCGAGCGCGGCGTACGCCGGCGCATTCGTTGGATCAACTTCCACCGCTTTCTGGAAGGAGGGGATGGCCTCCGCCAGCCGCCACTGTCCGGCGAAGTATGAGCCCTTGAGGTACGCCTCCTGTGATTCCGGTTTGACCGCGACGCGGCGCACGGAGCCACGCGCCACGAATCGCGCACCGATCTCGCGCGCAACCGCAGACCCCACTTCTCGCTCGAGGTCGAGCAGGTCGCCCACCTGGCCGTCGTAGCTGGCGGTCCACAGGTTCTGCTCATCGCGCCCCCGTACGAGTTTCGCCGTGACCTTGACCCTCTCACCCTGACGCGTGAGAGAGCCTTCGATCAGCGCATCAGCATTGAGCTCTCGGGCGATCTGCCGCATCGGCTTTCGCATCATCTTGTACTGCATCACGGAAGTGCGAGAGATGACTTTGACGCCGGGGAGCTGCGACAAGTCGGTTATTAACGCCTCCGTCATTCCATCGGCGACATACTCCTGCTTCGCGTCGCCGGACAGATTCGCCAGTGGCAGGACCGCGAGAGTCTTCACTCCTCGCTCGGAGGAAGTCAATTTCCACTGTGACAGCGAGTCCCGCCCAAACCACGCCACAGCAAAGAGCGCCGCCGCAGCGGCGGCGGCAGAGGCAAGTCGGCCGCGAGTCGTCCAGCGGCGTTTGCCACGGATTCCGGGCCGTCGCGCTCGCCGTTCGGATGTCGAGCCGGAGAACGTAGTCGCCGCCGCTTCAGCTACGGAGAGCGCCTCCACCAGCTCGCTCGCGGTCTGTACTCTGTCGGCCGGAAGACGCGCAAGCATTCCGGCGATCAGCTCCGCGACTTCGTCCGGAATGCTCTCGCGCGCTTCGCGCACGTCAGGCGCATCCTTCGTGAACCGGCCGGCGATGATCGCCTGTGAGCTGGCTCCGCGGAACGGCGGCTCGCCGGCCAGCATCTCGTAGAGCACGCAGCCGAGACTGTAGATGTCGGATCGCGGTCCAACTCCTTCTTCGCCCGCAGCCTGTTCCGGACTCATGTAAGCCGGTGTTCCGACCACCATGCCGGTCGAGGTAATCCGTTCCTGCTGGTGCACCTGCAACACACGCGCGATGCCGAAATCCGACACCAACGGCTGGCCCGACACGAGCAGAATGTTCTCGGGCTTGATGTCACGGTGGACGATTCCGTGGGAGTGCGCGCAATCAAGCGCTGCCGCAACTGCCCGGGTGATTGCCAGCGCTTCGCGCAACGGGAGTTGGCGTTCGCGCTCGAGCTTGTCGCGGAGCGACTCGCCCTCGATGAACGGGGTGACGTAGTAGAAGCGGCTGCCGCTTTCACCCGAGTCGTACAGTGGCAGGATATTCGGGTGCGTGAGCTTGGCAGCAATGCCGATCTCGCGCGCGAACCGCTCGGCGCTGATGGATTGCGTTAACTCATTGTGCAGCACTTTAACCGCGACATCGCGGTCGTGCTTGAGATCACGCGCGCGGTAGACTACCGCTGCGCCACCGCGGCCAACGGCCTCACGGATCTCGTAGCGCTCGGCGAACACTCCGCCTACGAGCGGAGGACTTTCCATCAGCGCCTACCTGTCCGAAGCCGGTGCCAGAGTGACTCGAAGGAACTGCTTGACGAACGGCCAGAGATTACGAATTCGGCTTCGCAAGTAAACGTAAGGGCGTGCGCTCAGGATAGCCAACATGAGGTGCGCCTTGGTTCGCCGGTGGAGCTTCCCCTGTTCTCATACATTGGGATCTGCACGTTCGAGAAGGCCCTGGCGATCTCTAGGCGACGATATTGAGCAGGCGCCCGGGAACGAACACCACCTTCCGCGGCGAGCCATTCACGAACTTCGAGATCGACCCCTCTGCCATCGCCAGCGCAAGCGCCTCGTCCTGGCTGATGTCACGCTGAACGCTGAGGCGGCCACGCATCTTACCGTTGACCTGAACGGCGAGCTCGACCTTCTCCTCTTCGACAAACGCAGGATCGAAGGACGGCCAGCCGGCATCGAACACGCTGTCGCTGTGACCGAGCCGCTCCCACAGCTCCTCAGCGGTGTGAGGTGCGAATGGCGCGACGAGCTGCACCACGGCCTCGACCTCCTCGCGCCTCGGTTTGCGCTCGCCGCGGCGGAGGACGTTCATGTACTCCATCATCGCCGCGATGGCCGTGTTGTAGCTCAGCCTCGGAACGTCCTCGCCGACCTTCTTGATCGTCTGGTGCAGCTTCCGCATCACCTCCAACGAATCTTCGCTCACGCCGGAACCAGAATCGTCTGCAACCGCTGTAACGACTGAAGACCAGAGGCGGTCGAGGAAACGCTTCACGCCTGAAATACTCGCGTCGCGGAAATCACCGCCTTCCTCGAAGGGACCGAGGAACATGAGATATCCGCGGAACGCGTCCGCGCCCCAGGTCGCGATGTACTCGTCGGGAATCACGACGTTCCCGCGGCTCTTCGACATCTTTGCGCCGTTCCGGATGATGAGTCCATGCGCGCGGAACCTGACGTAGGGCTCCTCGAAGTCGAGATACCCCATGTCGTGGAGGACCATCGTCACGAAGCGCGAATAGAGCAGATGAAGGACGGCGTGCTCGTTGCCGCCGATGTACGTATCCACCGGCAGCCACTTCCGGGTGAGCACAGGATCGAAAGGCACGTCATCTATTCCGACGCTCGGATAGCGGAGGAAATACCAGGCACTGTCGAGGAAAGTGTCCGATACATCGGTCTCGC
>JAHFCS010000159.1 GCA_023249395.1 Gemmatimonadota bacterium | reverse complement strand
CGGCCTGATCGATCGGTCGACCCCAAAGACTCCGTGCGCATTCTCGTGGACGTATCGCTAGCCGGAACCGTGGTGACGGACCCAACGAGGGCGGCGCAGATCACGGCGCAGTCTAATCTCGACACGCTCCTGGTCGCACCCGCCGACAGCGGACTGAAGCTGCTCGAGGTGGCACAGGTAATAACCCTATGGCACAGTCAGAAGGCCGATCAAACTCCACGCGCGCTCGTTCTCATCAGTGCTACCGAGGGAAGAGCCCCGCCGCAAGCTCAGTTCTTCTCGATGGAAGCAGCGCCCGGTTTGCGTCCTCGTCTGCGCATCAGCTACTCGATCCGAAATTCCAGAGGGATCCCGTGATGCGTTTGCGTGCAGTGTTCATCGCGATGCTCGCCATCGCATCGTCGGCTGAAGCACAGGGAAGTCTGAGCACGCAGGGATTCGGATATCCGCCCGGCGAATTCAGCACTCGCTCGCTCGCAACCGGCGGCGGGATGTCCCAATTCGATCCGCAGAGCGCAGTGAACCCGGCTTCGATCGCGACTTCGGGAGACCCGATGCTCTTCATGCAGTACGAGCCGGAGTTCCGCCGTCTGACGTCCGGAGGGGTCACCCAGCATTCGACAACCGCGCGCTTTCCTCTCTCCATTGCTTCGGTGCCGATAAGATCAAGCGCCAATGTCGCTCTCTCTGTGTCGACGCTGCTCGATCGTTCGTGGGCAACCAGCACGACGCGCGAAGTAGACGTCGCCGGCGAGAAGGCCAAGGTCACCGAGAACGTGAAGAGCCTTGGCGCGATCAACGACGTGCGCCTGGCCGCGGGATGGATTCCCAACAGTTTCATCCAGATCGGCATCGCGGGTCACGTTTTCGTCGGCCAGAACCGGCTCTTCTTCCAGCAGCTGTTCCCGGACAGCCTCCACTTCGTGCCGGTGCAGCAGGTCTCGAACCTCGACTACACCGGGTTCGCGGTCTCTGCCGGCGCAATCCTTCATCCATCGAGCATTCTGGTGGTGGCCGTATCCGGCAGGAAGGGCGGAAACCTTGACGCACGCGCGGGTGATACCATCGTATCGTCGGCGAAAATTCCGGATCACTACGGCGTCGCGATCGGATACGCCGGGATCACGGGTGCCACTGTGTCCGCACAAGTCGCCCGCGATCGATGGTCGGCGCTCAACGGGCTGGGCACTGACGCCGCAAAGGGCGTCGATGCATGGGACGCCGGTGGGGGCATCGAGGCGACGGGACCGCGAGTCCTCGAGCGCACGATCCTGATCCGGTTGGGTGGGCGCTATCGCACCCTGCCATTCCACGCCGCGGGCAGCGAGGTTCGCGAGCTCGCCGTCGCCGGTGGTTTGGGTGCGCAGTTCTCGCGCAACCGCGCCGCTTTCGACGTGACGCTTCAGCATGCGTGGCGCTCTGCGGATTCGTCGCCTGCGGTCGGATCCGTGAAAGAGCGGGCCTTTACTCTGAGCTTCGGCCTGCGCGTTCGGCCGTAATACCGATGACCGAGCCGGGTCCAGATTCCTCGCCACTGATACTCGTGGCCGATGACGTTCCGGCGAACGTCGAACTGCTGTTCGATCAGCTGAACACGCTCGGCTACCGGACGATTGCAGCCGTGGATGGACCGTCGGCCATCGCAGCCTGTTTCGAGCACAATCCCGACCTCTGCATCCTCGACGTCTCCATGCCGGCGGGCGACCTCGGTGTGGACACTCGCTCAACCGGCTTCGAGGTCTGCCGGCGCATCAAGCGTGATCCCCGCACGTCGCGCATCCCGGTGATCTTCGTTACCGCGCTGAACGACACCGGCGACAGGGTGAAGGGAATCGAGGCGGGCGGCGACGATTTCCTGACCAAGCCGCACAACCGACTGGTTCTCGGCGCCCGGGTGCGAAGCCTCCTCAAGCTCAAGGCGGCAACCGATGCGCTGGAGAATAGCTACCGCAAGCTGCGCGAGCTCGAAAAAGTGCGCGACGATCTGATGAAGATGATAGTCCACGATCTGAAGAGCCCGCTGGCGTCCGTTCTTGCCACGCTCGAAATGCTCGGCGACGGCGATTTCGGAGCCATAAGTGGCTCACAGCGGCAAGCGATCAGCTATGCGGAAGAAAAATCAGAGGATCTGCTTGCGCTCATCGAGGACATTCTGGAGGTGGCACGGATCGAGGAAGCAGCGATCACTCTCAGTTATTCGGCGATTGCACCTGCCGCGTTTCTGTCCGAGCTGCTGCATGAATGGAGTCACCGCTTCCAGCTGGAAAAGACGCGCGCGTCTCTCAAGGTTGACGACGACACCCCGATCTTCGAGGCCGACAAGGCGCTGCTCAAGCGCGTGTTCTCGAATCTCATTCAGAACGCGGTCACCCACTCGTCCAGTCCGATCGATCTCACACTAAGCGTGCGAAAGACACCCGACGGAGTTCTGTTCACCGTCAGCGACAACGGCCCCGGCATTCCGCCCGAGTATCACGAGGTGATCTTCAGGAAATTCGGCCAGGTAGCCGGACCGCACGCTCCCCGCGTCCGCAGCTCCGGGCTCGGACTGACGTTCTGCAAGCTGGTCGTGGATCTTCACGGGGGAATGATCTGGGTCAAGAGCAAGGAAGGCGAGGGAAGCTCGTTTTACGTCCAGCTGCCGCAGCGTCCCCCGGGACGCTCGCCGACTACCGGAAGTGACGCAGCGACTGCTGCGCGTCCAACGGATACGCCTGTCGCTCCGGCGAATCGGTGAGGTTCGTTCTCAGAACGCACGGCTGTCGCGCGAACCAGTACGACAGCGAGGCTGTGCGGTCGATGATGCTCGCGAGCGGCGCAACGGAAGTCGCCACCGCGGAAGATGCAGACGTCGCGATCTTCAACAGCTGCTCCGTCACGGCAGCGGCTGAGGCTGAGCTTCGGAAGGACGTTCGTCGAGCCGCGCGCGCCAATCCACTGGTGCGAACCATCGTCATGGGCTGCGCTCCCGGACTGGCGGCGAGAGACGAGAATATCAACCCGCTCCGCACTCTTCCGACCGTGACCGAGTCGGTCGCCGGCGCGGATCTTGAGCTGATTGCATCCGCTGTTGGATTGTCGCGTGATGCATCGCGGAGCCGGCGTGGAGTCCAGACCGGCGCGCGAGGCCTCCTGCGCATTCAGGACGGCTGCGACGAGCACTGTACGTTTTGCGCGACAACGTTGGCACGAGGCTCAAACCGGTCGCGCCCAATGGCAGAGATCATCGGCGAGGCGGAGTCGCTGGCGGACATACACCCGGAGATCGTGCTGACGGGCATTCACATCGGCTCGTACGGTCTCGACATCGGGAGCTCGCTCTCATCCCTCGTCGAGGCTTTAATCGCCAGGGTCTCCACTGTTCGATTTCGGCTGTCATCTCTCGAGGCAACGGAGGTGGATGCCAGATTGCGGGACTTGTTCGCGGACGGTTCGAGGCTCGTCCCGTACCTTCACGCGCCGTTGCAGTCGGGCTCGGATCGCGTCCTCAAGCGAATGGGACGAAGCTGGTATACCGCGGGCGAGTACGAATCGAGCATCGGTCATATCATCTCGCAGCGAAGCGTGTTCGGCCTTGGCGCGGACGTCATCTGTGGCTTTCCGGGTGAGACCGAGGAAGATCACCGCGAGACCATCGCGCTCATCGAGCGACTGCCTTTCACCTCGCTCCACGTCTTTCCGTATTCGCCGCGTCCCGGCGCGGCATCGGTTCGGCTCCCGCGGCCCGTGGGATCTTCCGAAATTCAGCGCAGGTGCGCCGAGTTGCGCGAGCTCGGCCGCCTGAAGTCGGCCGCTTATCGTGCAACGCGGGTTGGGGGCAGAGCCGACGTCGTCGCAACCGCTGCGGGCGAGGGATTGTCGGAGGACTATCTTTCAGTCGTCATCCAGGTCCCGGGTATCCGACGGCGGGACCGCTTCGCGGCGACACTCGCGGAGTGGCAGGGAATGCTCACCGCAACACCGATTGCAACGCTATCAGCATGACGAGTCAGAGCGAGTCCACAGTTTACATCGAGACCTACGGCTGCCAGATGAATGTCAGCGACTCCGAGCTGATGCTCGGAAAGCTGGAGGCATCCGGCTACCGCCAGGTGGATGCTCCTGACGTCGCCGACGTGATTCTGGTCAACACATGCGCCATCCGCGAGCATGCCGAGCAGCGTGTGATCGGAAGACTCGGCGAGATAAAGAGTCACATGAAGCGGGGCGCGATTCTCGGTGTCACGGGCTGCATGGCCCAGCGTCTCGGTCCGGCGATTCTAGAGCGCGCGAGCCACGTGAGTCTCGTCATCGGCCCCGACGGCTATCGCTCTCTGCCGCTGCTTGTCGACAATGCCCGACGCGGCGCGCGAACGAGCTCCACCAACTTCGATCTCGAAGAGCAATACGAGGACTTCACTCCGCGGCGCTTCGATCGCGTGAAGGCGTGGATCCCGGTGCAGCGCGGGTGTGACTACCGCTGCACGTATTGCATCGTTCCGACCACGCGCGGGTCGGAGCGAAGCCGGAAGCTGGATGACGTGGTCCGCGAGGCGGAGAGCGTCGTTGCTGAAGGGATGTCGGAGGTGGTGCTGCTCGGACAGACCGTGAATTCGTATAACGACGGCGTGAATGACTTCGGCGACCTGCTGCGGGCGATCGGCGGAGTCCCGGGGATCATGCGGCTGCGCTTCACGAGCCCCCATCCCAATGATTTCAGCGATCGCGTTATCTCGGCGATGGCGGAGACCGACGCGGTGTGCGAGCACGTGCATCTGCCGATGCAGTCGGGCTCGTCACAGGTTCTCAAGCGAATGCTGCGGCGGTACACGCGCGAGAAGTACTTCGAGTGTGCTGCACGGCTGCGGGCGGCGATTCCGGGACTGTCGCTGACCACCGACGTCATCGTCGGATTTCCGGGCGAAACCGACGAGGACTTCGAAGAGACGCTGAGCGCCGTGCGCGAAATCGGGTTCGACGACGCCTACACATTCAAGTTCTCGCTTCGAGACGGAACTCCGGCCACGCGGTTCCCGGCCAGCGAGACCGTGCCCGACGACGTGGCAAGCGACCGGCTCGCGCGCCTGATCGAGAGCGTACGTTCCAACGTACGTGATCGAAACCTTCGCCTTCTCGGACAGCGGCGCGAAGTACTGATCGAAAAGGAGGCGCGACGTGGCGGACTCCTCCAGGCGCGCACGCGCGATTTCAAGACGGTCATTCTTCCCGGCGAGCGGTCGATGATCGGCAGCTACGCAACGGTCGAGCTCACCGGCACGACGGGGTCGACGTTCACTGGCGCCGTCGTTCGCGAGCGCAAGCCACTTCCGATGGCGGTGTAAAGCTCCATCGGGGGACGCGCTGGTGAGCGCGTCCGTCGGCCGGCGGGGTACCCTCGAGCGGAACGCTCCGGAGCACGCCCCTGCCGCTCATCACATCAGCATACCTCTCTTTCGCGGCCGCGCTTCTCGCCGGCTTCTCCGGATTCGCTGCAATTGCGATCGCGAGCGGAGCCGTCATTCTGCTCTTCTCGGCGTGGCGACGCGATGCAAGACTCGGAGGACTGGCGTTGTTCACGATCGCCGGAAGTGTGATCGCAGTTCTTTCCACCGTCCCCGCCAGACGGCCCACGCGCGCCGAGCGCGCCGCAGAGGAAAGACAGAGCGGCTCCACGATTCTGGGCCGTGCGCGAGGCCGCGCTTCACGATCGATCGAGACGATCTTCAGGCGCGACGCCCCGATGGCCAGGGCACTGCTCATCGCGGACCAGCATCAGATTCCGC
>JAHFCS010000158.1 GCA_023249395.1 Gemmatimonadota bacterium | reverse complement strand
CGACGCACGTGACGGATCAACGCCCGCGCGCCAGAGCGCCTCGTTGGCGTAGATGTTGCCGATGCCCGCGATTTTGCGCTGATCCATCAGGAGCTTCTTGATCGCCTGGGAGGAGGCCCGAAGAACGACCGATAATTGCTCCGGCGTGAACGATCGGTCAAGAGGCTCTATTCCCAGGTCGTTTGTGTAGTCTGTGAACTGAGCCTCGTCCATCAGCGCAACGGTGCCGAGGCGGCGGACGTCGCAGTAGTGAAGAGCGCGACCATTTTCGAGCTTGAAGCGAAGCGTGGAGTACTCGAGAAGCGAAGTGTCGAGCGAGCCGTCGCTTACCAGCAGCGCGCCGGTGAACCGCGGGCTCACGAGAAGCCTGTCAGTCGTCGAAAGGTCGATGACGACGAGCTTCGCGCGCCGCCAGCTTCGCTCGATGCGGGCGCCCTTCACCCTCCGCGACAACTCTCGCGGCGACACCACTCGCAATACATCAGGGCGTGTGACCCTGACGCTTTCGATTACCGATCCGCTGATGGCGCGGTTCAGATCGCGCGCTATCGTCTCGGTTTCAGGAAGCTCGGGCATTCCGTTCGAGCTCGCGCCACCCGATGTCGCGCCGCATCTGCTTCCCGTCGAATGTCACCAGCTCAGCGTATTCGCGGGAGCACGCCGCCGCCTCGGCGAGTGAGTCGCCGACGCCGGTGATCGCGAGCACGCGTCCGCCGGCGGTGATGAGCTCGCCCGTGGTGGCGTCGCGCCTGGTCCCGGCGTGGAATATGTGAATCCCGTTCGGACAAGGCGGTAGACGAATGGTATCTCCCGTACATGGCGCATCAGGATATCCCGGCGCGGCGATCACCGTCGTTGCCGCGTGAGCGTCGAGCCATTCGATCGGCTCTGCATCGCGGAGTGATTCGCCACTGGCGACCGAGTGAACCAGCTCGAGGAGTGAGCTCTTCATCAGCGGGAGGATCGCCTCCGTCTCCGGGTCGCCGAAGCGGCAGTTGAACTCCACAACTTTCGGACCTTCTGCCGTCAGCATCAGCCCCGCGTAGAGAAGGCCGGTGAAGGGATGTCCCGCGTCGCGCAGCGCGGCGAGTGTCGGAAGAAGGATCGTGTCAGTGATCTGTTGTGTCAGCGCGCTCGACGCCAGCGACACTGGGGCATAGGCTCCCATGCCGCCGGTGTTCGGCCCGATGTCGCCATCGAGCAGCCGCTTGTGATCCTGCGCCGGCAGCATCGGCACCACGTTTTCGCCGTCGGTGATCGCGAACATGGACAGCTCCTCACCGGCCATGAATTCTTCCACCAGCAGCTCGGCGCCGGCTTCGCCGAAGATGCGCTCTCCGAGGATCATTTCGATCGCGCGGTCCGCTTCCTCGACACTTCGGGCGACGACGACGCCTTTGCCCGCGGCGAGCCCGGACGCCTTGATCACTACCGGTGTGCCGCTTTGCCTGACCGCGCGCTTTGCGTCGCCCATGTCCTTGTGGAGGCTCGCGGCAGCGGTAGCGACGCGCGCCTTGCCCATCATCTTCTTGGCGAATGCCTTCGAGGTTTCGATCCGCGCGGCCCTGTGTGTGGGACCGAAGATCCTGCGCCCACTCTGGCTGAACAGATCAACTATTCCGGCCTCGAGGGGACCTTCCGGCCCAACGACCGTCAGCTCGATCTCAGCGCGCTGGGCAAATGCAGCTAGTCCGTTGATGTCGGTCGCCTTGAGCGGGACGCAATCGCAGATCTCCGCGATCCCAGCGTTTCCCGGAGCGCAGATCAGCTCGAGCGACGGATCGTCGGCGAGGAGCTTCCAGGCGAGCGCATGCTCGCGACCGCCGCCGCCGAGGAGGAGAACCTTCATAACGGCTTTACCACGGAGAACGCGAAGAACGCGGAAGAAGCCTTTGAATGGAAAAACAACAACTGCCTTACCGCGGAGAACACAGAGAACGCGGAGAAACTTTAATGGAAAAACACAAAACAAATCCTCCGCGTTCTTCGCGTTCTCCGCGGTGAAAGGAAGTTCCGTCGATTAAACAACGAAAGGTCCTTGTGCGAACGCTCGCTCCACATCCGCCAGCAGATCGTCCACGTCCTCGACCCCGCACGAGAGCCGCACCAGGCCCTCGGTGATTCCGAGATGTGCGCGGCGCTCGGGCTCCACCGAGGCATGAGTCATCGACGCCGGATGGCTGATGAGACTCTCGACGCCGCCGAGCGATTCGGCCAGCGAGAAGACCCGCACTTTCGAGAGAACTTCGGCTGCCCGCGCCTTCGAGCCCAGGTCAACGGAGATCATTCCTCCAAAACCCGTCATCTGTCGTTTGGCGAGCTCGTGCTGCGGATGCGACTCGAGTCCTGGATAGATGACTCGATCGTAGCCCAGCTTTTCCGCAAGCCATGCTGCAACGCGGCGGCCGTTGGCGTCGTGGCGAGGCATGCGGAGGTGCAACGTCTTCGTCCCGCGGAGTGCCAGCCAGGAATCGAATGGCCCCGGCACCGCGCCGGATGCGTTCTGAATGAATTCCACGCGTGAAGCGAGCTCGTCGTCGCGCATGATCGCGATGCCGCCGACCATGTCGCTGTGGCCGTTGAGATACTTGGTCGTGGAGTGGTACACAATGTCGGCGCCGTACTCGAAGGGCCTCTGGAAAAACGGTGTGGCGAAGGTGTTGTCGACGATAAAAAGGACGCCCGCCCGTCTGGCGATCTCTCCCGCTGCCGTGAGATCCGTGATGCGCATCAGCGGATTAGTGGGCGTCTCGACGAGAATCGCGCGGGTGTTCGCTTCGCAGGCATCGGCGATGCGCTGCGGGTCGCGCGTGTCCACGAAGGTAAAGCACATCCCGTAACCGCTGAGAATCTTGTCGAATAGCCGGAAAGTTCCCCCGTAGACGTTCTCGCCGCAGACGATGTGGTCGCCCGACTTGAAGAGCTTCATCAGGGAGTCGAGGCATCCCATCCCACTGGAGAACGCGAAGGCGTGAATCCCGCCCTCGAGGGACGCGACGTTCCGCTCCAACGCCTCTCGCGTAGGGTTTTTGCCGCGAGCGTACTCGTAGCCCTTGTTTCTGCCGAGGGCCTCCTGCACGTACGTGGAAGTGGTGTAGATCGGCGTCATGATGGCGCCGGAGAGAAGATCGGGACGCTGTCCGGCGTGAATCGCGCGGGTGGCGAACGCGGCGTCCATGTCTTCGTCGAAAATGCGGGTCATGCGGAGCTTGCTCTATGGAAGAAGCTCAAAGATAGCGCGCCGGAGCGTGAGTAGTGATTGAATGCCTACGGGCGGTGAACGGCCGGGTCAGCGCGCCATTGTGCCCAGCGCGCGTATGTGATCGAGCGCCAGATCCACTCCAGCGGGCCATAGCGGAACCGCGTCAACCACCACCGGCCGAGCTCCGCCTGGGCGAGGAAGAGCACCAGCGCCGCCCCCATTCCCACCAGCGGCGTGACCGAGAGACCAAGTGCGTGCCGGGAGAACGTCAGGTAAAGAACCGCGATCTGAACGAAGTAGTTTGTCAGGGCCATTCGACCAGTCCATGCGAAGGCCGCAAGCCGCCGCAACCACAAAGGATTGTGCGCCACAAGGAGCAGCACCCCACCGATATAGGCAAGGGCGAGCCACCGGCGGCTGACCACTCCGAATCCGCTCCTGAGCCGCGCTACGACCAGATCGAGACCGATAAGCGATCCAATCTTCGTATTCGGCGGAGCAAGCACCCAGGCACTCAATGCCCACGAAAGCACGCCGATGATCATCAGCGCGGCGATCAGTCGTCGATGCTCGTCCGGCCGCTCAAAAAGACCGAGCCGCAGCCCGAGCACGCCAAGCAGAAACATCGTGAAGACGTCTGCCGGGAGGAAATTCAGCGGCCGCGTCTGCAACCACCAAAGGTGCCTTAGCCGGGCGACGAGTACAGTGGAGTATTCCTTTGCATGTCGCGCCGCATTGTTAGCCCGGATGAAGTCGTGATTCTGCGCCACGCGAGCCTCCTGCCTGGCGCGAAACCCCTGCTCTCCCCAGGTGGCGACGCCGTAAGTAGTGCGCGCGAGGGGGTATATCTCTCCAGAGGCCGCTGACAGTACGACGGCACCGATCAGTATCGGTGTCGACCACTTCCGCGCCACGAACAGGGGAAGTCCCCAGACCGCAAGGTAGATCAGCGTGGTGCGGCCAAAGGCGACCTGGGCAATCAGGCCGAAGGCGGCCAATCCGAAAATGCGGCGAAGGTACCTCGGGAGGAATGATTCTCCGTGCGCGTCGGCGCGCCGGAGCTGGATCGCGAACCCGACACCGAACAGGATTGCGAAGATCGTGGCGAAGCGTTGCTCGAACAGCAGCGCGACGATTCTCTGGTATTCGCCGGCGATGCCGGACCCGGCGGAGGAAGCATCGTTGAAGTGCACGAGGAACATGCCGAGCAGCGCGATGCCGCGTAGCACGTCGACCACGTCAATCCGGTCGCCTGGCCCTGGCTCTTGCATCCGAAGCAATATGTTTTCCTCCGTCATCCGCAACAATGCGTCGCGTTACGTGGATGAGGAATGGGACCGCACCGATTCGCTAGATTTCCGCGACAACGTCACCGAGCAGAAGAAGGAGCCGAATGGCATATGACGGACTGATGGTCAGCGTTTCCGGCGTGCGCGGTCGCGTCGGCGAGGGGCTGACGCCCGAAGTCGTCGCCCGCTTCGCCGCCGGCTTTGGCGCGTGGGCGCGAAGCGCCTCGGGAGCGGACGCTCCCACAATCGTCGTGGGGCGCGACAGCCGCGTGTCGGGGCCGATGTTCCAACGCGTCGTGCTCAGCGCTCTCCAGTCTGTCGGCTGCAACGTCATGGACGTCGGGATGGCGCCGACGCCTACCATCCAGCTCGCCGTCGAGCACCATCACGCCGCAGGAGGGCTCGCGATCACAGCCAGCCACAACCCGATCGAGTGGAACGCGCTCAAGTTCATCGGCCCTTCGGGCCTTTTTCTCGATAGAGCCGAGAGCACAGCGATGCGCTCAGTGGTGGACGGGGAGATTCCGCGCGTGACATGGGACAAGTTGGGCACCATCGCGAAAGACGCCGGGGCGATTCAGCGTCACCTCGATCTCGTTCTCGCGATTCCGTTCATCGACGTCGACGGGATCCGCAGAAGAGGGTTTCACGTCGCCCTCGACTGCGTCCGCGGCGCCGGCGGCGCCTTCATGCCGAAGCTCCTTCAACAATTCGGCTGCCGAGTTTCGGCGATCAATCTGGAGACGGACGGGCGTTTTCCCCGGTCGCCCGAGCCTGTCGCAGAGAACCTGGGAGAGCTCGAGGCGCTGGTTCGCTCATCGGGGGCGGACATCGGCTTTGCCGTTGATCCCGACGTGGATCGCCTGGCGCTCGTTTCGAGTGAAGGGCGCGCGATAGGCGAGGACTACACGCTGGCGCTCGCTGCAAGGGTCGTGTTGCGCCATCGCGAGGGGAACGTCGTCACCAACCTCTCGACGAGCCGCATAATGGACGACATCGCCCACGAGCAGCAGCGGGAGGTCATCCGCGTGCCGGTGGGCGAGGTCAACGTCGCAACGCGCATGCGGTCGGCAAAGGCGCCGGTCGGCGGTGAAGGGAATGGCGGCGTCATTCTCTCCGAGCTTCATCTCGGGCGTGATGCGCCGATGGGCGCGGCGTTGATCCTCCAGCTGCTCAATGAGGAAAGCCGTTCGCTGTCGGCGATCGTCGCCGGCTATCCCCGTTACTTCATCGTCAAGGACAAGCTCGGCCGTCCGGCAACACCCCTCGATGCGGTTTAC
>JAHFCS010000157.1 GCA_023249395.1 Gemmatimonadota bacterium | reverse complement strand
CCGCACCGGGATTACTGCCATCCTTCCCCATTCCGGAAATCTTTTCCGCGACCGCGTTCCCGCCGCACTACACGTCGGCAACGGTTTCGGAAAACTCCTCGGCGCCACGCAGCTCGGCGAGCTCGGCGAGCTCGAGATTCTCAGGAAGTACCGCGTTCTCGACTGGAACCGATCACTCGCGCCCGGGAATGCGCGAACGCGGTGAGCCGTTTGTTGCAGTTTCACGGATCCCGAGCACGATTGCCGGCAGCTCGTCGAAACTTCGAATCACGTAGTCGGCTGCGCGAATGACCGGGGGGCGTTCGACAACTCGTGCATAGGCGGCGAAAGCGTCAACCGCCGGCGGGTCCACCGTCCTGAGCTCGAGATCGGTGATTCCGTCGCCGACTGCGAGTATCGGTCTCTGCAGGTCGAGCCCGCGGACGACCTTCACCTTGCCTCCGTTCTGAGTGAGCGGCGATTCGACGTCGAAGCCCGCGTACTCTCCCGAATCCGTGAACCGGGTCGCGACGGCATAAACGGCTTCCTCGGGGATACCGAGGGCGCGAGCAAGGGGGAGAATCCCATCACGCAGCCCCGCGGTGACTACCACGATGCGGATGCCGGCATTAGTTAGCAATGCTAACGATCTCTCGACGCCCGGCTCCATCCCCTCGACATACGCGCGCCCGAGAGCAGCGATCTCGTCGCGCGTAGGACGAACCGAGTCGAGCCGGTCGGCGTAGATACCCCCCAGGGGGACCTCACCACGCATCGCGCGCTCGGTGAGCTGCTTCACCCGGTCGCCCACCTCGCTGCTCCGGCGCGCTGCAAGCCAGTCGATTCCCTCGATCGCTGACAACGTCGAGTCCACGTCGAGCACAACCGACCTGAAGCGAGGTGAATCGTCCGTCAGAAAATATTCCCCGGGGCGAGAATCCCGAGCGGGTCGAGCTCGTGCTTGACGGCCCGCATCACGTTGAATGCGATCGGCGACATCTGGAGCGGCAGCCAGTGCCGCTTGAGCTTTCCGATCCCGTGCTCGGCTGAAACCGTCCCTCCCATCGCCACGACCGCGCGGAGCGTCTGCTCGACCACACGCTCGATCGCCTCGAGCTCGTCGGCATCGCGGGCGATGTAGTTCTGATGGGGATGGCCGTTCCCGGCGTGACCGTAGGTTACGGCCTGGACGACACCCGCACGGCGCGCGAGCTCACGCGACATCGTGATCGCTTCGTGCAGCCGTCGATATGGCACAGCCCAGTCGGTTGATACCTTCCGGCCGCCGGCCGCACGATGCGCCGAGCCGCGCTCATTCATCGTCGACGGTACTGCGTGCCGAATGCGCCGGGCGGTCGCCAGCGCCTGCTCACCGTCGAAGACCCGGACGTCATCGGCCAGTGCGTGCTGCGACTCTGCGAGCGCGAGCCAGCCGTCGAGTGCGGAATCATAATCATCCACCAGCTCCTGCTCGACGTAGACCATCGTTCCCGAGGCCGGCACGAGCTGCGTCGCCGGGTCTGCGGCGTTTTTCGCCGCCTCGGCGCCGCGCGCAAGACCGACGGCCAGCTCGTCGAAGTACTCGAGGCACCGCGGCGCGACCCGCCTCGACTCACGCGCCGCGACGACGAACGCGAGTGCGTCGCGCTCGCTGGCAAAAGGAATCTCGAGGCCG
The DNA here is from genome assembly GCA_023249395.1 of Gemmatimonadota bacterium. Taxonomy (GTDB): domain Bacteria; phylum Gemmatimonadota; class Gemmatimonadetes; order Gemmatimonadales; family Gemmatimonadaceae; genus UBA4720. Next base: position 4,119 of record JAHFCS010000157.1, on the reverse strand, counting down.
ATCACATGCTCCGGAAGCGGAAGCAGCACGAGCTCGGCCTCGACCACAACGCCGAGTGTTCCCTCGCTTCCAACGAACCAGTCCACGGGATCGTGCGCGAACGCGTAGCCGGCCGTGTTCTTCTCCAACCCCATTCGGGTGAAGTTGACGACGTCGCCCGACGCGAGCACCACTTTGACGGAACGGACGTGCTCGCGCGTCGCACCGTACTTGAGCGTGCGCGCACCGGACGCATTGCATGCGATCGCGCCACCCACAGTGCTCTCCTCCTCGCTCGTCGGATCGGGCGCGAACAGGAGCCCCTCGGTGGCCGCCGCGCGCTTCACGTCGCCGAGCAGCGCCCCGGCCCCAACACGAATTGTTCGCCGATCACGGTCCGCGGCGTGAATCGAGCCGAGGCCGCGCAGCCAGAGCAACACGCCGTTGTCAGTGATGGACGCGCCCGTCGTGCTCGTCTGCATCCCTGCCGGCGTGACCGGAGTTCGAGATTCCGCGGCTCCATGAACGATATCGCTCACTTCCTCTGCCGACTCGGGCCGCGCGACTCCATCAGGGAGCTGCCGCAACCCCGACGCGTCGGCGGCGAACATCGCGCGGACGTCGGGATCGGTCTCGATCCGCGTGCTCACTCTTTCCTGAAGCTCACCACCGTCACCGATCGCACGTCGGGCAGCTCGAGCAGGCGTCGCTTTACGTCTTCGCCGACGCCACCATCCACCGACACCGCCGCAAGCGCCTCACCGCCCTGCGCCAACCGTGCCTGGTGATACTCGGCGATGTTCACGCCGGCTTCGCCGAGCAGCGTACCGACCCTGCCGATCACACCGGGAACGTCATGGTTCGTGAGAATGAGCAGCGTGTCTCGCGGATAGACATCGACCCGGAAGGCGCCGATCCGCGTGATGCGGAAGGCACCTTCGCCATTCTCGTCGCCGCCGTGCCCGTACGCAATTCCGCCAACCGTAATGTCGTTCATCCCGCCGGTCAGCCGTACTTCCAGTGCGCGCGCGGCGCCCACTATCTCAGGCTCACCGGGGTCGAGCGCCTCGGTAAACGACAGCTCGATTCCGCGCGCCTCGGCGAGAATTCGCGCGTTGATCAGATTGAGACGCTCCTGCTCCAGCACCGTGTCGAGAACGCCGAGCGCTGCGGACGCGACGAGTGTATCGCGCCCGGGAGCGAGCGTGTGGCTTCCGCGAACATCGATTCGTCCGACGACGCTCGTTCCCTGGGACGCGAGAATTGCCCGGCCGATCGCTGCCGCGCGGCGGGCAAGCATCCGAGCGGGGCGCAGCTCCTCCCACTTCCCATGTTCACCCTCGGGAACATTGATCGATCGCGAATACTCGCCGGAGAGAAGTGCGTCGCGCACCGCCGCACACGCATCCACGGCGACGTTGCGCTGCGCCTCTGCCGTGGAGGCACCGATGTGGGGCGTGAGGAAGACATTCGGCATCTTGCGCAGCGGGTGGTCAGCGTTCAGAGGCTCCTTGACGAATGCATCCACTGCGGCGCCGGCAAGTTTTCCGGCGGTGAGGGCTTCCGCGAGCGCATCCTCGTCCACGATTCCGCCGCGCGCCATGTTTACGACAATCGACGCCGGCGACAGCCGGCCCAGCTCACGGCGGCCGATCATTCCCCGCGTCTCGTCGGTGAGCGGTGTGTGGACCGTCACGATCTCCGACTCGTCGAGGAGCTGGTCGAGCGTCTCGAGTCGGTGCACGCGAAGAGACTGGAAGCGCGACTCGGCCACATATGGGTCGTAGGCCACGACCGACATCCCGAACGAATTGGCTCGCACGGCTACTTCCCCACCGATACGGCCAAGCCCGACGATTCCGAGAGTGCGGCCCCTGAGCTCGGAGCCGAGCAGCGAAGAGCGTTCCCAGCGCGCGGCGTGCATCGAATCGTAGGCGCGTGGGAGATGGCGCAGGAGGCTGATGACGACGCCGAAGAACAGCTCGGCGACGGCGACCGTGTTTCCCGCGGGCGCATTGATGATCGCGATCCCAAGCTTGGTCGCAGCGTCGAGCGCGATGTTGTCGACGCCGACGCCCGCCCGCCCAACCACCTTGAGGCGAGTAGCAGCGCGAAGCAGATCGGCGGAAACGCGAGTGGCGCTTCTGCCCACGAACGCGTCGTACGCCGGAATACGCGCCATCAGTTCATCGGGCGGAAGCGTCGGCAGCTCGTCTACGTCGAAATCGGGCTCGCCCGCGAGGAGTGCTACCCCCTCTGGGTCGATTTCATCGGTTACTAAGACGCGGTACCGCATGATGTAATCTAGTTGCGAAAGAGCAGAGCCCACCGAGACCGGCAGGCTTGACATCGCAATCCGCGGTCTGTATCCTGCCATCACAATCGAAAGCCCGTGGTAATTTGCCGCCTATTGCAGCCACGTTAAATAATTGCTAAAACGCGTTCCGCCCGGCGGCTTCACCTCGCCGGGCATTTTTGTTTTCAGGACTCGCCTGGGCGGCGCGACCCCAATCGACCGCGAGAAGTCCCGATGACAGGCTGGTACCGCGTCCTCCGCTCCCAGAGAATTTCCCGATTCGACCTCGAATCCGGCATCACGCTGCGGAACCTGCGGCAGGCGTATTTCCTCGACGGAAAAGTCAACGCCGACCGCGACAACGTGATTCTCGTCTTTCACTCTCTCACGGGCTCGGCGGATGCATTGGGCGATTGGTGGAAGAACGTAATCGGCGATGGCAAGCCGATTGACACCGCGAAGTACGCCGTGCTGTCGCCCAACCTTCTCGGCTCGTGCTATGGAACGACAGGACCCACGTCTGACCCCGATCGCGCGGATTTTCCCGCCATCACTCCGCGAGACATGGCACGATTCGCATCGTTTCTCGTGGACGAGCTCGAACTTCCATCGCTCGCGCTCGTTGCGGGTGGTTCACTCGGCGGAATGGTTGCACTCGAGTACGCGCTGCTCAATCCGCAGCGTGCTCGCTCGCTCGTGGCGTTCGCGTCACCGGCTGCCCAGACGGCGTGGGCCGCCGGCTGGAATTCGATCCAGCGCCACGCCATCGCACTCTCCTCCGACGCCGGCCTCGGGCTGGCACGGATGGCGGCGATGATGACCTACCGGACGGATGTCGAGTTTGAATCACGTTTCGGGCGCGGACGCGACACCGAGGACCAGCGCGGAATTACGTCGTACCTCGCGCACCACGGCGCCGAGATCGAGCGCCGCTTCACTGCGCGTAGCTATCGCGCCCTTGCGGACGCGATGGACGCGCACGACATCGGCCGCGGTCGTAACGGAATTGCCGCCGCGCTCGGCGATCTTCGAAAGGCCGTGTCCGGTCCGCTTGTCGGCGTTGGAATTCCGGGCGATAACCTCTACAGCGCTGCGATTGTTCAGCAATGGGCCGCTCAGGCCTCCGCACTATATCGCGAGCTGCACTCCACGCGGGGGCATGACGCATTTCTCCTCGAGGCGGAGCAGGTCGGAAGGATCCTCGCCGAGGCGCTCCACGCCGCGAGCGACCAACGCGAGTCAGAGGCGCCGGCGGCGTCGCTCGATCAGCCGTCGGTGAGGCTGTATCGAGGGCTCGTCGCATGACGAATTCCGCGCTTCTCGAGAGCCACAGGGAAAATGCCGGGTCGTTCATCGCGCCAATGCCGGTTGCGAACGCACCGCGTACCGTGCGCGTTGCCCTGGCCGGTTGCGGCGTTGTCGGCGGAGCGCTCGTTCGGCTGATTGAAGGAGAGGCGCCATATCTCGCAGCGCGGTTCGGGCTGCGGCTCGAGCTCACACGCGTTCTCGTGCGCGACGTGGACCGCGACCGCGCCGTGTCTCTCAGGACGGGCCTATTGACCGACGAGGTCGAATCGTTCATCGGCGCTCCAAGTGACATCGTTGTCGAGGCGATTGGTGGTTCCGGAACCTCGCATCGCATAGCCACCGCTGCTCTCACAGCGGGGAAGCAGTTCGTCTGCGCCAACAAAGCGTTGATCGCCGCCCATGGCCCGTCACTCTCGGATCTGGCCGCCGCATCGGGCGGAACGATCGCCTTCGAGGCGGCAGTGGGCGGCGCAATCCCAGTTGTTCGCACCGTTCGCGAGACATTGTGCGGCGTTGGCGTACATCGAATTCGTGGC
>JAHFCS010000156.1 GCA_023249395.1 Gemmatimonadota bacterium | reverse complement strand
CTCGATGTGGATAAGGCGCGAGACGTCGTGGTCCTCAAACGGAGCATGGGACACGGCTTTGCCGGAATCGACAACGCTCTCTTCTATAATGACAACACGCGAATGCTGTTCGGAGACGCGCGCCAGTCGCTGGTCAAGATCGGCGAGTCGTTGAAGACGGCGTGAATCGCCGCGGCCTGCGCTAACAAATCGGCCGCAGGCCGCAACGAGTGATGATTACGCCACAGGTGCCTTGTACGGCTCCATGTGCACGATCACTCCCTGGACTCGATTCGCCGCGCGACGGATTGTCGCCTTCACGGCACCACTCAGCTCGTGGGCATCGTGGAGCGACATCTCCGGATCTGCCTGCACGTGAATGTCGACGTGATACACCATCCCGGCCTTGCGGACAGTGAGTTTTTCGACAGCGCGAACGCCGGGAACGGACTCGGCGGCGCGCCTCACAGGCCCGACGATGTCGCTTCCCGGCATCTTGTCCATCAGATCAAAGAGCGCGGGGCGCGCGAGAAGCACACCGTTGTAGGCGATGATGCCCGACGCGAAGAGAGCCGCCCAGTCGTCCGCGGATTCCCAGCCAGGTCCGCCCACCAGAGCGATACTGATTCCAATGAACGCCGCGGCTGATGTGAACGCATCGCTCGCATGGTGCCAGGCGTCGGCCTGCACCGCTGTGCTTCCCACGTCCGCGCCGATGGCGGCTACGCGCCGGAACAGCACGTACTTGATGATGAGCACGCTGACGAGGACGATCAGCGTCCACCACGCCGGAGTGTGATGCGGGGTCCTGATCTCGCGAATGGCCTCGAACGCGATACCCATCGCCGCGCCAATCAACATGATCGACACGACGGCGGCGGCGAGCGACTCGGCCTTTCCGTAGCCGAAAGGATAATCCTCGTCGGGATTGCGACCCGCGACGCGAAGCCCACCCCATACGATCAGTGACGAGAAGATGTCGGCGGTGGATTCCACGGCGTCGGCAACTAGTGCGTAGGTGCTGCCAAGCACGCCGGCGACGAGCTTGGTGATCGCCAGAAGCGCGTTGACGATCATCCCGAGTTGGGCGGACCGAACCGCCCGCTCGCTGGTAACTGTCATCCGGACCGGCCGGGTCCAGGATCGGAAGTCAATGCCGCCTAGCGGCGCCGAATCGTTATCGCGATGACTCCGGCATTGTTACCCAGTCCGAACTTGGTCTGAGCCTCCCACGCCTGATACAGGCGAATCTCCCCCACCTGCGTCGCGTCGATGTTCTTCAGCGTGTTGACGTCGCCGTAAGCAACACCTTCGACATAGACGTTGGGATAGGCCGACGCCGCCTGCGCGTTATGGATCGTCGTCTGTCCCCTGGAAATGAGAAAGTTCGGGCGAAGCCGCGCGATGACGTCGTAGGCCGTGCCTCCCAGCGCCGAAGCACTGATGTCCTCGGCGGTGATGATATTCGCTCTTGAAGGAGCTCTTCCCGATCCCGTCGTCGCCGATGCGCAGCCGAGCGATGCTGCAATGGCCAAAAGCGCTAGCATGCGAGCGTGAATCATTGTCTGTCTCCCTGGAACAAGAAGTCGCGACGAAAGCTTCTACCAGATATGCGGAATCTGACCCGCCGGCCGAACCATGGGGTCGCCCGGCTTGCACTGGAAGGCCTCGGCAAACTGCGGCATGTTGGAAACGGGACCGTTTGTGCGCCATTCGGCCGGAGCATGAGGATCGGTGGTCACCCGCGAGCGAAGCTGTTCGGGCCGGGTGTGCTGGCGCCACGACTGGGCGTAGGCGATGAAGTATCGCTGCTCGGGAGTGTAGCCGTCGATGATCTCGCGTTTGCCAGATCGATCGAGCGCCCGCTCGAGCGCGTCGTACGCGATCACGAGCCCGCCGAAATCCGCGAGATTCTCGCCGAGAGTCAACTTGCCGTTCACGTGGATCGTGTCAACCTGGATGTAGCCGGCGAACTGATTGACTATGAGGTCGGCTTGCTCATTGAAGCGCACCGAATCGACGGCTGCCCACCAGTCGCGAAGATTTCCCTTCGCGTCGTAGTGCCTTCCTTCGTCATCGAATCCGTGAGTCAGCTCGTGGCCCGCCCAGCTCCCGCCAAGCGAGCCGTAGTTCGATGCAAGGTCTCCGCTCGCGTCGAATGTCTGCGGTGCGAGTGCGCCGGCAGGAAAGACCATCTCGTTGATCGACGGATCGTAGTAAGCGTTGACCGTCGGCACTGTCATGTCCCATTCGGTCTTGTCCACCGGCTTCCCCGGGCGATCGACGACGCGCTGCCACTCGAAAGCGTTCGCGTGAAAGACATTCGCGGCGAAGGCGCCGTCAATTACCTGCAGCCTGCTGTAATCGCGCCACTTGTCGGGGTACCCGACCTTCTCTCCGACGCTCTCCAGTTTGGCGAGGGCGTACTGTCGCGTCGAGTCCGACATCCAGGTGAGCTTCACAAGCCGGTCGCGGAAGGAGGCGCGAATGTCGTCGATCACCTGCTTTGCCTGCGCCTTCGCTTCGGGCGAGAAGGTCTTCGCGACGTAAGCTTCGCCGAGTGCCTCGCCGAGCTGGCGGTCGGTCACGCGGAGGCACCGCTTCCACCGGGGAAGCATCTGCTTGGCACCGCTGTATAGCGCGCCGTACGCGAACTCTTCGGCAGCGAACGGCGTGCTGAGCCACGGCGACGCGGCGCTTATCAGATGGTAGCGGAGATAAGCCCGCCAGTCGTCGAGCGGGATCGTCGTGAGAAGCGCGCTCGCCCGCTTCATGAAGTCCGGCTGCGCCACGTTGATGAAACCGACCGGCGCGGTCAGGCCGACAGTGCGGAAATAGACTGGCCAGTCGATGGCTGGCGCGAGCCCGCTGAGCTCGGTAATCGATGTCTTATGATACGTCGCGTTCGGATCGCGCCGCTCGACGCGTGTCATCGACGCCTTCGCCATCTCGGTCTCCAGTGCCATCACACGCTGTGCGTCAGCTTCGGCGGCACTCGATGGCTCTCCGGCGAGTGTCAGCGCACGTGTGATGTGCGCGACATACTTGCGTCTCAGCGAGTCGGAGGCAGCATCGGTCTTCGTGTAGTAATCGCGATCGGGCATTCCCAGACCGCCCTGGCTCGCCCAGGCGATGTAGTGCGCGGCGTCCTTCGGGTCGGCGGCCGGGAAGAAATTGAACAGGACGTTGACACCGTCAATCCGGAGAGCAGCAATCTCGCGAATGAGCGCGGGTCGCGACTTCACAGCGGCGATCCGAGCGAGCTCAGGCATGATCGGTGCTATGCCCTCTTTTTCTGCGCGTGCCGAGTCCATGCAGCTCGCGTAGTACGTCCCGAGCTTGGCAACCGTGCTGGCTTTCGGCTTGGTGTGGCGAACCGCCATCGCTTCGTCGAGCACCGATCGCACGACGAGCTCGTTGCGATCGGTCATGTCCTTTGAAACTCCCGATGACGAAAACGCTGCGGGAATCGTGTCGCGCTTGACCCATGCACCATTGGCGAACGCGAAGAAATCCTGGCAGGCGTTGGCGGATTTGTCGATGTAGGACGGATCGAACACCTTGAGGGTCGGTGGGATCGGGACTGCGGGCCGGGCGGCTGCGGGCGCGGGAACCCCCTGCGCGGCGAGGGGCGCGGCAGGCGAAAACGAGAGTGCAATCGAAAGCGCGATGAACAGCGCGCGAGATGTCGTCATCGGGAATGGTATTGAGCGTTGGGAACGCAGTTCGAGCGTCAGTAGTGAGGCTTGAATCGTAACGATTGTACTGCGTCAGGCAACCTGGCGTTCCGATCTTCCTGGCGCGACGGATCGGTTAGTTTTCGCCTCAAGGTGATCAAGAGAACAATGCGAAGCCGCTGGCGGGTCGCAGCCATGGCACTTGTTTTTCTCGCCGGCTGCGACACCCCTCCCCGCACATCGCCGAAGTCGCCTTCCATCGACGGCGCTCCGTCCGACGGAAGAGTTGCAGTCGTGCCACGTGCTCCCGAGCCTCCGAGTACAGAGTCGCCGTGTCCGCATACGGGCCGCTGGGCAGTGTGCAGTGTTGAGAGGCGGTTGCGACAGGCCGGATTCGTTCTCAGGCGGGCAAAGGATTCCGAGCGGCGAGCGGGCTTCAGCGTCAAACCTGTTGTCTATACGCTGGCAGGATCGCGGCTCGAGGTTTTTCTCTATCCCGATGAAGCCGCGCTTGCGAGCGATATGGCGTTGCTCGATACCGTGAGAGTTACACGCGCGGGTTCGCCGAGTCCGTGGGAGACCACTCCGCTGCTTATTCGCTCGGGAAATCTCGCCGCTGTTTTTCTCACGGGAAACCAGCGGCAGGCTGAGCGACTCGCGCTCGCGCTAACTGCGGGGGCACCGCAGCCGGGATCACCGCGCTAGACTCAATCGACCATTGCACATCTGGTTTTGCACGCCGAATCTTACCAACTTCAGTGATTCAGCAAGGCGGTGGCCGAGGTGAGATCGCGCGCCCAACGAACGCTGCTGTTGCCTTTTCTCACGGTCGCCGCCGCCGGTAGTCTCGTTGTGTCATGTGGCGGCTCCGACTCTGTCACCTCGCCAAAAAATTCCGAGCCAGTTGTAGCGACGCTCAGTCTTAGCGACGCAGCGGTAACCGTCGAGGTTGGATTTTCCCAGCTGATCTCGGCAACCGTCAAGTCTTCCAGGGACAGCGTCCTCAGCGGAATTCCGATAGCATGGTCGAGCGACAATCCGGCGGTTGCCACAGTGACCGGCGGGAGCATTGACGGGTTGGCGGTTGGATCTGCAAGAATAACCGCGACTGCGAGCGGGAAGAGCGCCACAGCATTGGTGACCGTCATCCCGACAGTCGTCAATTCGATAGCTCTTTCACGGTTCGCCGCTGCACTAGCTCCGGGCCGAACGCTGCAGCTGACCGCTGATGCTCTCGACTCGCGCCTCCGTCCGATCCCTGGCCGCGTTGTCACTTTCGCCAGCTCCGATGAATCGGTTGCGCAGGTGTCGGCTACGGGGCTGGTGACGACAAGGAGCGTCGGCGCGGCGCTGATCACTGCCTCGGCTGATGGTAAGCAGCAGGCGCTCAAGCTGACCGTCTCCCTTCCGACATCGATCTCGATTCCGCTGCGGGCAGCAACGCCGGCTGGATTGCTGAAAGTGACTGCCTACTCGGTAAAGCTTCGCCACGCTGACGACTCGCTTACAGGGACTTCCCTCATCGGTACAGCGGGTAGCATCTCCGGATCGATGGTTCTGGCGGATACTCTACAATTCCTGGCGCTGAGTGACGCAACGCTCAGCTGGCCAGGTACAATCACCGCTGCGCGGGGCGAAATGCCGGCGTCGATTCCTGTTGTCTTTATTCCACAGGGTGTGACCCTGACGTCGGGTACGTTCAGCGGCACGTCGATATTCACGAACATGACGGCTGCGGTTGCGCACTGTCCGGTGAACAGCGACCAATGCCGAAGCGGGTTTTTTTCACCTTCTTTCCGCACCGGAGTCATCCGCTGGGCCTCATTTCCGATACCTGTTACAATGGGCGATGGTCTCGATACCGCCACCATCTGGAATGCACTTCGCGCGATGGAAACAGCGGCCGGGAAGCAGCTTTTCGTGCCCAACGACAGTGGAAGTGCCAATTGGATCGAGGTAAAGGCGGGGTCGCCACCCGGAGCCAGCGGGTTCGGGGGCTACACGCAATGGACCTGGGATTCGAGTGATCGGATGACACACGCCACTGTGTGGCTTGCCGACAGGCCTTCACGATCATTAGTGCAGCACGAGTTTGTCCACGCGCTCGGATTCTTTCA
>JAHFCS010000006.1:12717-20150 GCA_023249395.1 Gemmatimonadota bacterium | reverse complement strand
GGCTCGCGACCGAAGCCAGTCAATGATCTGGCGTCCGTTCTACTTCGCCAACCTCATCGTCGATCCGAAGAATGAGAACCGCGTCTACAAGCCCGACGGACCGCTCGTCTTCAGCTCCGACGGCGGCGCGAGCTTCAGCAACATCTCCGGCGGTGCGCACGGAGACTTTCATGACGTCTGGATCGATCCGCTCAACAGCGACCACGTGATTACCGGTGATGACGGCGGCATCTGGTATTCCTACGACTCCGGCAACAAATGGTGGAAGGGCGAGAACCTCCCCGTCTCCCAGTTCTACCACGTGAGCGTGGACATGGACCGTCCATACCATGTTTACGGCGGACTCCAGGACAACAGCTCGTGGGTTGGCGACTCCGAGTATCCCGGTGGCATCACCAACAGCAGGTGGGAGAACATGTACGGCGGCGACGGATTCTGGATGTTCGCCGACCCATCCGATCCGACGTACATCTACGCGGAATCACAGGGCGGCTATATCGGAAGAGTGAACCGCATCACGCACGAGGTTCGCCCCGTGCAGCCTCTGCCGCGCTACAAGGAAGGCAAACTGCGGTTCAACTGGAACACACCGATACACATCAGCCCGACCAACAAAGGGACTGTCTACATCGGATCTCAGTTCCTCTTCCGTTCGCGCGACTTCGGGCAGACCTGGGACCGGATCTCCGGCGATCTCACAACGAATGATCCGGAAAAACAGAAGCAGGAGCAGTCCGGCGGCGTGACCGTCGACAACTCGGCGGCTGAGATGCACACGACGATCTACGCGATCGCGGAGTCGCCGCGGAACGCGAGCCTGATCTGGGTGGGGACGGACGACGGCAACGTCCAGCTCTCGCGCGATGACGGGAAGACATGGACCAATGTGACGGCCAACATCAGGGGACTACCGAAGAACTCGTGGGTATCGTCAATCGAGGCGAGCCATTTTGCCGACGGCATGGTGTACGCGACGTTCGACCGTCACACCTTCGGTGACATGCGGTCGTACGCGTATAGGTCGGCTGACTACGGAAAGACATGGACTCCGCTCGTTGCGGCGGATGCGGGCGTCCACGGATATGCCCACGTCATCAAGGAAGATCTCGTCAATCGCGATCTCCTCTTTCTTGGTACCGAGCTCGGCCTCTGGGTATCGCTCGACGGCGGAGCGCGGTGGGCGCGGTACAAGGGCGGAAATCTTCCCGCGGTGGCTGTTCGCGATCTCGCGATACATCCCCGCGACAACGATCTGGTGATCGCAACACATGGCCGTGGGATCTGGATCGTTGACGACATCACGCCACTCCGGGAGCTGACGCCGGCGACGCTCGCCAGCAACGTTGCATTCATGAAGGCGCGACCGACTGTTCAGCGCATTGGCGCATTCGGCGGATGGGTGAACGGCGATGCTGCATTCTCCGGCCCGAACCCTCCTGACGACGCAGTGATCACGTACTACCTGCAGAAGCGCCACATCTTCGGCGACATGAAGCTCGAGGTGCTCGACTCGGCCGGCGCCGTGGTCGCTACGCTGCCGAGCACGAAACGGCGAGGCTTAAGCCGAGTGACGTGGTCGATGCGCCTCAAGGCGCCGACAGTGCCGCCCGCGGCGAGCGCGGCGGGCGGCGCGATCGTCGGACCGCGTCTCCTGCCGGGGACCTACACCGTGCAGATGACGAAGGACAAGGACGTGTATTCGATGCCGCTCACGGTAATTCCCGATCCGCGGGAGACCCACTCGCCAGCCGACCGAAAAGCTCAGTTCGAGCTGTCCCAGAAGCTCGCGACGATGCTGGGTGAGATGTCGTTCGCCGTGAATCGGATAAACGGCGTGCGACTGGCGCTCGAGAGCAGGGCGTCTGGGTTGCCGGCCGGCGATCCACTGGCGGCGCGACTCCGTTCGGCATCGAATGCAGTTGATGTCCTTCGGAAGAAGATCGTCGCGACGAAGGAGGGCGGCATGATTACCGGCGAGGAGCGGCTGCGTGAGAATCTCGCCGACCTCTATGGATCTGTGAACGGCTACGACGGACGACCGTCGCAGATGCAGATCGATCGGACCGAGGCGATCGGGCGCGAGCTGGCAGATATCGTCCGCGACTACGATGCCTGGCTGGCGCGCGAGCTCGCCGGGCTCAACTCGTCGCTCGCCGCCAAGAAGATGGAGGCTATACCACTTCTGAACAAATAATCACCTCCCGCCATACCACCTGCCGAGCGCGAGGAGGTCGAGCGGATTTACCGTGAGGCCGCCGTAGCGCGCGCTCCAGTGAAGGTGTGGGCCAGTCACTCGTCCGGTCGAGCCGACCATTCCGATGCGCTGTCCGCGCGTGACAGTATCACCCGGTGATACGAGCGTTTTCGAGAGATGGAAGTATCCCGTCACGACGCCACCGCCGTGATCTATGTACACGACGTTGCCGGCGAGAAAGAACCTGTCCACGAGCGCGACAATTCCGCGGTTGGCCGCTTGAACGGGCGCGCCGGTTTTGCCCGCGAAGTCGACGCCCAGGTGACTGCTCCTCACGGTCCCATTGAACGTTCGCCCTGAGCCGAAGCGGCTTGTGATGGTGGACGGGCGCGGACGCAGAAAAGCACTCGTCCACATCGGTGGTGACGAATGCGCCCGGCGGCCGACTTCCCCCGCGCGCGCGTTCTCGCGATCGATCCTCGTCTGAGTGGCCGAGTCCAACGGGCGCGTGAAGCGGGAATCGACCGACAGCGAGCGGCGGCGGCGCCCTCGCGATCTTGTTGGTCGAGGGCGCGGCAATGCCACGTAGGCGCTCAGAGTGTCGGCCGCGCCTGAGAAATGCTCGACGACAACTCGCGCCCCGACGCTATCCGCTGCACCGAGAGGAATTCCTCCGATGGCGCGCCACACGCGCGAGTCCCTCTCGAGAAAATGCACTGGCTCGCCACCCATCTGACCGCTGATTGCAACGATTGAGTCGCTGCCGGCCGAGGTTGGCTCGAGCGTAAGTCGGACGATCGCGCCAGGCGAGGTGCGGGCGGGAGTGACGATGAGACGTGGCTCTTGCGCGCCGAGCGGGGCGGAGAACAGCGCGGCGAGTGCAAGGCAGACCCATTCTGTCTGCGCGTAACGAGTGCCCAGTCGTCCAGTCGTCAGCTTTCCCGTGATCACGGAAAAGCGGATCAACTGAAGAACTGGAAACTCACGTAGCGCCCGCATTCACGAGGTCATCCTCTTGTTCCAATCATCCACACCACTTTACCACCATTCACCGCTCGCTGCATCCCAGCCCACATGTCCCTTTCGCGTCGCATTCTCATTCGATGGACACCACGCGCCCCTAGACATGCCTACGTAACCTGACGTATGACCCCATCGGGGGCCGGAGAATAGGTTCCTCCGCAAGTTCGTCACTCCGCGGAGCGACTTTACTATTTACATCGGCCCTTTCGAGAGGGAACTTACGTCATGGTCGTCGCTGCCGTCATCGCTTATTTCCTGGGTTGCCTCGACACGGGATACTACCTCGTCCGCTTTCGAACCGGGCAGGATGTTCGCGACCTCGGCAGCGGGGGTACGGGCGCAAAGAACGTCGGGCGCGTCCTCGGCCGAACGGGCTTCATAGTCGTCTTCATCGCTGATTGTCTGAAAGGCGCAGCCGCCCTCGGGATTGCTTCCCTTCTCAACACGGGAGCAACCGGGCTTGCCGTCGCGACTGTCGCCGTTGTCCTTGGCCACATTTTCCCGGTGCAGCTCCAGTTCAGAGGCGGCAAGGGAGCCTCGACAGCGCTTGGATCGCTGCTCGTGCTGGTTCCTCTTGTGGCTATCGCCGCACTCCTCTCGAGTCTCGTTTTCTATCTGCTCTCGCGGAAGCCGGCAGCAAGTGGTGTCGCAGCCTTTGCCCTGATGCCGATTTACGCTTTCGCATTCGACTATTCAAATCTCAGTGTGCTCACCGTGATCGGCGTAACGGCGCTGCTCTTCTTCACACACCGCGCTCACCTTCCGGAAACCGCGGGCATGTTCCGCCGCCCCCGGCAGGCGATCGATCGGGTTGCCACGTGACCAAGCTCACTCCGCTTCCTGCGCCGCCAGCGCTGCGCTTCAAGATTGCCACTGAGCCGGCCGAGCTCGAGGCGATCAGGAGGCTCAACTACCGCACTTTCGTCGACGAGATACCGCAGCACAGCCCCAACGGCGACGGCGTGCTGGTCGATCGCTTCGATGCCGAGAACACGTACGTCATCTGCCTTCAGGGAAAGCAGCTCGTCGGCATGGTGGCGGTGCGCGGAAAGCGCCCGTTCTCCCTCGACGAAAAGTTGCCGGATCTCGACTCACATCTCCCGCCGGGCCGGTCGCTGTGCGAGGTCAGGCTTCTCGCCGTCGAGCCCGAGCACCGCACTGGAGCTGTTTTCGTGGGACTCACGCGGTGCCTCGCCCAGCATTGCCTGCGCCAGGGATACGACCTCGCGCTCATCTCCGGGACCGTGCGGCAGCTAAAGCTTTATAAGCACATCGGCTTCGTGCCATTCGGCCCGTTGGTTGGCAACGCGGATGCGCCGTATCAACCGATGTATCTCACGCTGGAGACCTTTCGCGAGAAAGGGGACGCGTTCGTCCAACGCGTTCCGGAAAGCACGCTAATCAGTTACCTCCCGGGGCCAGTCGAGATGGACTCGGCGGTGCGGCGCGCGATGCGAATGGTTCCGGTATCGCACCGCGGCGTGCCCTTCTTGAGCGAGCTCGCCGAAGCGCGCCGCGCCCTATGCGCTCTCACCGGAGCGCGCCGCGTGCAGCTTCTCCTCGGCTCGGGGACTCTCGGCAACGACACGGTCGCCGCCCAGCTCGCGCTCCTCGGCGGGCGCGGACTCGTTCTCAGCAATGGTGAGTTCGGGAACAGGCTCGCCGATCACGCATCGAGGTGGGAGCTCGACTATCTCTTCGTGCAGGAGGAATGGGGATCCCTTCTCTCACGGAAGGTCATTGAAGCGGCTCTCGACCGCGACAGCTCGATCAAGTGGTTGTGGGCAGTTCACTGCGAGACATCCACCGGCGTCCTCAACGATCTCGAGCTGCTACGTGAGATCTGCGCGGCACGCGGCGTTCGGCTCTGCCTGGACTGCATCAGCTCAATTGGAGCGGTTCCAGTAGATCTTCACGGCGTGTACCTGGCGACGGGCGTCAGTGGAAAGGCACTCGGCGCACCGGCGGGAATCGCACTGGTCTTTCACAGCCACGAGATACGTCCCTCTGACACCCTTCCCAGATATCTGGATCTCGGACTCTATGCGCAGACCGAAGGGTCTCCCTTCACGCACTCGTCGAATTTGCTGCGCGCTTTGCACGCGGCGGTCGTTCGAATCGGCCGGATGGGGATTCCCTCTGCCGCGGTCATGGAAGACGCCGCCTGGGTGCGCAACGAGCTGCGTTCACACGGCTTCAGCATTCTTGCCGACGACGACGTGACGTCCCCCGCCGTGACGACGGTCGTGCTTCCGCGAGGAGTCAGCGCCGAGGCGTTCGGTGCGCGGCTCGAGGATGAGGGGTTCGCCGTGAGCTATCGCAGTGAGTATCTGCAAACGCGCAATTGGGTGCAGATCTGCCTGATGGGAAGCTACCGGCGCGATTGTCTTCGCTCGCTCGTCGCGGCATTCTCGAACCCGGGGACGTCGAGCGCAGCTGCGTCGTGAGCGATCCCGCTCTTCGCGCTGCACTGACCGCGGATCTTGACGCGACAGTCAGCGCTCCAGCCGCCCGGCTGGCGCACTACCTAGCGGATATCTTCGGCCCGACCACAGTGGCGATCCTTCATTACGGATCGCGCTCTCACACGGCAGATCCTCCCAAGGGCAGCGCGTATGATTTCTTCGTCATTGTAGACGACAACGCGAGCGCGTATCGATCCTTTATCGCGCATACCGGGCCGCGCTTCGGTGCGCGCACCGCGACACTATTGGCTGGCGTTCTTCCGCCGAACATCATTGGAGTAAAGCTGGAGGGCGAGCAGCCCGATGAAACGCTCACCGGCAAGTGCGTGGTGTTGTCGGCCAGTGATCTCGTCCTCGCCTGCGGACGACGTGCGAAGGACCACTTCACAAAGGGACGCTTGATCCAGCCGCTCCGGCTCGCGTGGGTGCGTGACGATATGAGTCGTCGTGCAATCGAGGACGCACTCTTCGACGCTCGAGCGAACACGTTCGAGTGGGCGAAACCCGATCTGCCTGAATCTTTCGATACTGCAGACTATTGTCGCACACTTCTCTCGACATCGTATGCCGGCGAGATCAGGGTGGAGAAAACCAGCCGGGCCGGAGAGGTATTCGCTTCGCAGAGCGCATTGATGCTCGGGATGTACGACGCGCTGCTTCGGAAGCTCGCCGCTGACGGAGTGCTTACAGCGAGCGGCGACGGGTACGGTCAACCGCGCCCCACTTCGTTCTCCGAGCGAATGCGGGTAAGGTGGTACTTCCGGCGCAGCAAGCTGCGCGCGATCGCGCGCTGGAACAAGAGCCTGGTGCTCTACGATCACTGGGTCGAATACCTCCGCCAGAAGGCGGAGCGGCGAGCCGGCATAGCCATCGAGCTCACTCCGCGCGAAAAGCAGTGGCCACTCATTTTTCTTTGGCCGAGGGCGATCCGCCTTCTCATGACCACGCGACGATGAGTATTGCCGACATCGCGGCCCTGGCGTTCACCGCGGTGCTGATTGCCACGATGCCCGTGTTCGCGATCGTGTCGCGCGGCCGGACGATGGACGCCGAAGTCGTCGCACGCGGAAAGACCATTCTGCTCGGCCGGTGGGTTCGCGACTGGCTGATGTGGGTGATCGGACCGTTCGAGCGCGGAATGATTCGCGCCGGAGTCACGCCGACCGTGCTCAACTTCATCGGCGCGGCGTTTGGACTGCTGGCGGGCGTCGCGTTCGCCTTCGGTGCACTCGGCGTCGCCGGATGGCTGATCATGCTCGGTGGTGTGGCCGACGTATTCGACGGCCGCATCGCCCGCGCGCGCGGGATAGTCAGCAGCTTCGGCGCTTTTCTCGATTCCACACTCGACAGATTCTCCGAGAGCTTCACCCTTCTGGGGCTTCTCGTTTACTTCGCGGCTGCACCTTGGCTTGTGTTCGCTACGGCCGCTGCGATGAGCGGATCGCTCCTCGTGAGCTACACAAAAGCGCGTGGAGAATCGCTTGGCGTACGGAGCCCGGGTGGATTGATGCAACGTGCCGAGCGGCTGGTGCTGCTGGCGCTTGGTGCGATTGTCGATCCGTTCGTGGCATCTCGCACCGGGTGGGCACCCGGTACGGTTCTCGG
This sequence comes from Gemmatimonadota bacterium, assembly GCA_023249395.1. GTDB lineage: Bacteria > Gemmatimonadota > Gemmatimonadetes > Gemmatimonadales > Gemmatimonadaceae > UBA4720. The sequence continues at coordinate 12,863 of JAHFCS010000006.1, read as the reverse complement.
GGGAGTCGTTACCGTGATTGCGTTGGGCACGTGGGGAACCGCGTGCTACAGGCTGTACTTCATCGGCCGCGCGCTCGGGGAATAATCCGGGCACCGGGTACCTACCACTTGATCACGCTGAACACATTCGAGAAATCATCGGTCCA
>JAHFCS010000006.1:0-12707 GCA_023249395.1 Gemmatimonadota bacterium | reverse complement strand
GTCCATGGCTGTCGCGCGCCTGCGACGAGCTTCCTCCACCGCCGGTCGGCGACCAGCCGGCTCAGGTCCTCCTTTCGCCTCGCAAGCGCCACCCAATCGGAGCTGTACTCGAGCTCCCTCCATTCAGCTTTCGAGTCAGCGGTGTGCGCGCCGATGAACGCGACGAGGCCTGCATCGGTGGCAAGGGCCGACACGACGGGCTCGAGATGCAGATTCTGATTGCTTATGTGCATCAGGAGAACGCCGTTGTCCTCCAGCACCCGCTTGTAGACACCGAGCGCCTCGCGCGTCAGAAGGTGCACCGGAATCGCATCGGAGCTGAATGCATCGACAACGAGAAGGGCAAAACGCTTCTCCGGCTCGCGCGCTAACGTCAGCCGCGCGTCGCCGATCACAACCTTCGGCTGAACCGGGCACTCTCTCAGAAAGGTGAAGTACTTCCGATTGCGGGCGATCGACTCCACGAGCGGATCGATCTCGAAAAACGTCCACTCCTGTCCCGGCTTCGAGTAACACACGAGACTCCCCGCGCCGAGACCCACCACTGCGATCCGCTTGCCCTGCAGCTGCTGCTGCAACGCGGCGAACAGCTGACCGGCCGGACCTCTCTGATGGTAGTATGTCACCGGCAGCCGCCGGCGTGCCGCGTCGATGAATTGCGCCCCGTGTATAGTCGTACCGTGAGCGAGGATGTTCGAAGGCCCGGCGGCGCGGATGATTCGGTATGCACCAAAGAACGAACGATCAGCGAAAATAATCTTCTCGGAGCGTTGATACCGGATAGTCCCAACGAGTGCTATCGCCGCGAGGATCGCGCCAAATCGGAGTGGGCTACCGCTGAACGCGAGCGCGAAGCCGCCAACGATCACCGACACGATCAGCTTTGCGGGAATGCCTGACAGGTGGCGACTGCCCAGCTCGGGCCCGGCCATCACTCCCAGTAACAGCGCCGGAATCGCGACCGCCACCATGGCCGGAATGTCTTCCAGGAACGGAACCTTGGGAAAACGCAGACTCGGCCGGAGGAAGCATGCCAGCACCATCACCAGCTGGTACTCGGCGATCGAGTTGAACAGGAGCGGAGCAACAAGTGCATTGAACGCTCCACCGAGCGCACCGCCCAGTGCGATCCAGAGATAGAACTCCGTGAGGTGAACCGGTGATGGGCGCGATGCGGCCAGCTCACCGTGCAGGAGCAGCGCGGTCGCGGTGAAGACTCCGAGGTGCAGCGGGTAGGCCCAGCGCAAATCGATGTGCGCATCCCAGAAAACGAGGATCACGAGCGTCGTCACGAGGAGAGCGTGAACGATCGTCGCGGCGTGAAGCGGTTCCCTGCTTCGACGGGAGAAGACGATGATGAACGTGAGGAGATAGAGCGCGAGCGGGATGACCCAGAGAAGAGGCACCGCCGCCACATCGGTGCTCAGGTAGCTGGTGACGCCGAGGAGAAGACTCGACGGGACGAATGCGAGCGCAATCCATTTGAGACGGTCCATCCAGCTCGGCATTCCCGCCTCTGACTCGTTGGGTGGTTCCTTCGCCGTCGGAGATGGGCGGCTCGTGCCCCGTCCGGATTTCTTCCACACGAGTGCGGCGCAGATTGCGGTGAGAACGAACGCGACGGCGTAACCCGCGGTCCATCCTCTGGATTGTCCACCAAGCCGGAGGTTCGGCTCCATCAGCACTGGAAATGCGAGCAGACCGAGAAGGCTTCCCGCATTGCTGGCCGCGTACAGCATGTAGGGATTTCCGGCGGCGGGATGGTCCAAATCTGCAAACCAGCGTTGAAGGAGCGGCGCGGTTGCAGAGAGCATCATGAAAGGGGCGCCCACCGCGAGCGTCAGCAGGAGCAGCAACCACGGCACCGGATTCCCGGTCGGCGGAGGCGTCCATCCTCGCGGAATTGCAACCGGTAGCGCCAGGAATGCGAGACCGACGAGACCGACGTGGATCCACGCCTGCCACCGCACGTCGAGATACCGGGTGCTTACGTGCGCGTAGAGATATCCGAGCAGTAGCATCGCCTGGAAAAACATCAGGCAGCTGTTCCACACGGCAGGTGAGCCCCCGAGCAGGGGGAGCACCATCTTTGCGAACAGCGGCTCGACCCAGAATAGCAGGAAGGCGCTCGTCAGCGCCGTAATGGAAAAGAGCGCTATCAAATTCCCGTCAGGCCACGGCGCTTACGTTCTCTTTGCGCGGCAAGCTCGTCCACCGTGGTCGCGGACGGTGTCTCCATCTCCTTCTTTTCTTCCGCTTCCCGGCGCCTCTGCCGCTCGCGCCGCCGGCGCCTGTGATACCGTTCCCATACCCAGCCAATCACTATACCGGCGCATAGGCCTGCTGTGCCGGCGAATACGCCCGCGGCGAATACTATTCCGAAGAAATACCAGAGTCCCCGTACGAGACTTCCGCGCTCCAGCTCGAGCGCGAGGTACCGCCACGCGAACGGCGCTGATCCCAGGAACCCGACGAGGAAGGCGCAATAGGCGAGCAGGTCCTTGATTGCAGTGCGGCGCAGCTGATAGTACTCGGACAGAACGCCTCCTTTCTTCTCTGGCCCGCTATTCCGCTCCGGAGAATATGATCCTCGGATCACCTTGACGTTCCAGCGATTGGCGATCCCACTTTCCCAGGTCGGCCGCCGCCACATAGGTCGTTTGCAGAAACTCCAGCAGCGTCGCGTCGGGATCGGGCGACTTCCGCACGACATCGTACGGCAAGAGGAACTCGCCTAGCTCGTCACTATAGAACGCTTCGCTCGGCGCAACTTTCGCTTCGGAAAAGCCAGCCGGCGCAGGATAGGCGTAGGAGTAGAATACCGGATAAGCTATCGGATCTCCGCCGGGCCAGAAGCCGCAACTGCTTACCTCCTGCGAATACGCCTCCCGCGTGACCCAGTCGGGGAGGTTCGGAATGCCACCCGGATGCAGAGGAGCTCGGCGCCCGGAAAACCGCGTGACCGCCAGGTCGGGGCCTCCCCAGAAGAAATGGATGGGGCTGTTCTTTCCGATAAACCGCGCTCGAAACTCGGTGAAGATGCGCTCGGCCTGGATGAGAATGCGCCAGAACCGATTGGCGTATTCAGGATCGTACGCGCGGTGCGTCTCGTCCTCATCGAATGGAATGCAGTCAGGAATCTCGTTCGGTCTTCCGTAGATCTTCACATGGAAATCGAGCGCTGCCAGCTCGTTGAAGAGTCTCCGGTAGAACGTTGACACCGACTGCGGCTCGAGCGCAAAAGCGGCGCCCCGGCCATCGGTGGATTGAATCACCAGCCGATGATCGATGAAGTCGAAGTTGATCTGGAACGCGCGCGTTTCGTACGGGATGAACGAAGTGGTAAGTCCGGTGGCCGTCGTGTAGAGCGTGACATGCCAGCCATGATTCACCCACGGAGTTTGTACGAGACGGATCTTGCCGGCGATCTGCATCCACAGGTGCAGTGTCGCGTACGTGTCCTGCCACTCCTCCAGCGGCAGGCTTGGCCATGCCTGGCCCCGGGCAAAGGCGGGGGCGGTCATGGGCCAAAATCTACGACAACATTGTGCCGGTGCAGCGGATGAGGCGCTGCACCGGCGTGCATACTGATTACGGCGGCGGGAATCCGGTCTGCGATTCGGGCTGCTGCTCCTGTTTCGGTTGACGGACCTTCGGCGTCTGGCCGTAGTTGTACTGGAAGGTCAGGAACACCGCCCGCACGCCGAACCTTCGCTCGGTGAGCTGGGTGATATCATCGTTCCCCACGTTGACTCTGAACTTCATTGTGTTGAACGGATCCTGGGCGCGCAGGCTCAGAGATGCCTTGTCGCCGTACAGCTTCTGCCGTATCGAGAAAGACGCCATCTGCATCGCGCCGAACCGGCCGCGCTCGATGTTCATTGGAGCACGATAGAAGTAGCTTCCCTGCACAATCGTCATCGGCATGATCTGGGAAGTCGCGTTCAGTCGGCCTGACCACGTGACCGCGTCCGACGAAAGGCTGGATTCCGATCCGCCGTCCGTGACCATCTTGAAAACATTGAAGCTGGCGAAGCCGTTGAACTTTGGACCAAGCCGCAGCGACCCGTTGAGGTCGGTGCCCCACGAATTACTTGTCGCGAGATTCTTGAAGCTCACACTCGTCACTTCGCGACCGTCGATTACGTCGGCGGTGTTGATGTCCACGCGAATGACGTCCGTCGTGCGGCGGTAGAACGGCGAAAGCTGAATCGACCCAAGTGCGCCGGTTCGACTGATTCCCCCCTCGAACGCATCGGTATACTCCGGGCTCAGGTTGGGATTGCCGATGAATACGTTCTGCACGTCGAAGAACGACGGGAACGGATTCAGCTCCTGTGATCCCGGACGACGGATCCGGCGTGAGTAGCTGACTTTCGCGTTAGTTACGTCGCTCAGCTTGTAGCTCACGACGCCACTCGGAAACAGGCTCGTGTAGCTGAATGGATAGCTCTTCGACGGTGACGCGAGACTGAAGTCGCGGCTCGCATACTCCGCGCGCAGTCCACCCTGCAGATCGAACTTGCCGGCACTCTTGCTGAGCACGCCGTAGGCGGCTTCCACCTGCTCGTCGAACTGGAACGCATTGCTGAGGTTGCTGCGGACCCAGTTGCCTGTGCCGAGTGCGTCCTTGCGAACGAGGTAGTCCCGGTCGAGCCACCGTGCGGTACCCTTGTAGCCGGTTTCCAGCTTGGTGGTAGGGTTGAAAGTCTTGGTGTAGTCGAGCTGTCCGGTGAGCTGCTGCGTGAGCGCGTCGGTGTCGTCCGTCTCCGACTCGAGCCTTGCCACTGTTCCGGTGGTGAGGGTAAACGGCTCCTTCCAGAGCGCGGTATGATCGTTGTCGTCGCTTCGGTTGAAGCGGAGCTCGGCTGCGAGCTCGTGTTTTCTCGGCTCGAACGTTCGCTTGAACGCTGTGGTATAGTCGAACATCCACGACTTTGTGTTGGCATCGCGCGGCCGGTCGTACTTCTCGAGAAACGCGTGCGAGCCGTTCAGCTCCGTGTACGCGCTCACCGACTCATCGGTGGAGTGGCGGTGATTGATAGAAAGCGCGTTGGAGAACACATCACGCGGATTCAGCTCGTAGTCAACGTTGGTGGTGAGGTTCTGTCCGATGTTTCCGTTCTGGCCGACAATGTCCTGCTCGGTGATCGAGAGTGGAACGCGCAGCGCGTCGAGCCGCTCCCGGTCGTTGATCCCGACGATTCCGCGATCGTCAGAGTTGAACCCGAGGCTGCTGAAGGTGGTGATCGGACCGCTCTGGTAGCCGAGGTTCCCCGAAGCGTTGTAGCGATCGGTCTCAGCGATGCTTGCGTTGAGCCCGGCGCTCACACCAAGGTCGGTGTTCTGCTTGAGCACGATGTTGATGATTCCCGCCATCCCTTCCGGGTCGTATTTGGCGGAGGGATTGGGAATGACTTCGATGCGCTCGACGATGTTCGCGGGAAGTCCCTTGAGGAACGCGCCCAACTGTACGCCACGAATTGGAGATGGACGACCGTTGATCTGGACGGCGACGTTCTCGTTGCCGCGCAGGCTGATCTTACCGTCTCCGTCTATCTGCACCGACGGGACCGCATCGAGCACGTCGCTCGCGTTACCCGCTGCGGGTGCAATGTCCTTGGCGCGATAGGCATTGCGGTCGGGCTCGATCGCGACAGTCGCGCGCTCCGCTGTCACCTCAACGCCTGAAAGGGCGACGGCAACGCGGGAGAGCTTGATTGCGCCGAGGCTCGCGCGTGCTGACGCATCTGCGATCGTGAATTCCTGAATCCTCGGCCCGAAGCCGATCGACATCACGCGGAGGTAGTAAGCGCCTGGACGCAGCCCCTGAATGTTGAACGCACCTTCGGTCGTGGCGATCGCGCCGGCGACGAGCGCCGAGTCGCGCTTGCTTCGCACGGCAATCGTGGCACGGGCGACCGGAGCGTTGTTCTCATCCACGACGCTCCCGCGAACCTCTCCATTTGCCGCGGGCATCTGACCCGGAGAAGGTTGGCCGGGATTCTGCGCCCGGAGTGAACCGGCGGTCGCGGCAATACCAATGGCCAGGACCAGGATCAGTGTGCGCCTCATTGTACGACTCTCAGAAAGGAGTGAGCTTGCCGACAGCAATGCATATCGCCTCGAGAGGAGAGAGGCATTGGTACACGTACGCAGGTGACGTCCGTAGTGTTTCCCCGTGAGAGTCGCAAAAGTGTACAAAGGTTGTATGAGTTCGCAGAAACATTTGATTACACCACCCTTGAGAAGGAACGCTGGCGCGAGCGAAGAGGTCAAGTCTTTGCGGCTTTACCCGATAGCGGCTTTACCCGATATCTGAAGGATGGCGGCATGGCTGCACGGATTACCGTCGAGCAACCCTCGTGTCATCCAGGCGTTGAGCCACGCGGACTGGAGGCGCTCACGCTCACCGTTTCGGGAATTCCTAACGTTGGGGTTGCATGACCCTCACGACCGCTCCGGGTCCCACGGTTGAACTCGAGGCAGGAGACGCGGCACGTTCCGGCAATACTCCGCGTAATCGGCGCCGAAGCGCTGCGCGAGCATCGGTTCCTCGATCAGCGGGATGTATACGACGTTGATGGCGAGAAAGAGAACCGCCCACACGAAGTGCGGCTTCGACATGAGCACGAGTGCCTCGCCAAAGAGAACGAAGAGCACGCCGGATATCATCGGATTGCGCACGTAACGATACAGACCGTGCACCACGAGCTGCCGCGGCGGATCCCAGGGCGCGAGCGTGCCCTTGCCTTCGGTGGCAAAACGCCGTAGCGACGCCGTGAAGAGAAAAAGTCCGATGATGAGAAGCGCTAGACCGGCGACCTGAACGAGTATTCGCGGCTCACCCGGACCAAAGCCGAGCCTCACGCCGTTCCTCCGCGCGATCCAGGTCGGAATCACGACCGCCACTGTGAATGGCAATGCCGCAATCGATAGAAGATGGCGGATCACCATCAGCATGGCGTCTACTCGCGCGCAGACACGGATGAGACGAGAGCGACGGCTCTCGCAGCTTCATCGCGGATCTGATCGAATTGCCCGCCCGCAATGAGCTCGGGTGGCGCGATCCACGCTGATCCACAGGCAATAACCCTCGAGAACGACAGATACTCGCCGAGATTGGCCGGCGTGATGCCACCCGAAGGATTGAACTCGATGTCCGGGCCGTACGGCGCGGACATCGCCTTCAGGTATGGCAAGCCGCCGAGGGTCTCCGCAGGGAAGAACTTCATCACTGAAAGTCCCTTTGCTATCGCGGCCTCGACCTCCGTCGGCGTCGCGACGCCCGGAAAGACAGCGACGTCGTGCTCGAGACAATAGTCCACCACCGCCGGACCGAAACCAGGTGAAACCATGAACTTTGCGCCTGCGCCTCGGGCCGATGCTGCCTGCTGCGCGTTAAGAACTGTCCCGGCGCCCACGAGTACATTGGGGCACTCTGCGCTGATTCTTCGCAGAGATTCGAGCGCGGACGGAGTCCTGAGCGTGATTTCGGCGCACGGAACTCCACCCGCTTCCAGGGCGCGGGCGAGTGGAACCGCCTTTTCCGGATCGTCGATGACGATCACGGGAATAAGGCGAACGCGGCGAAGGCGCGAGAGCGCGGTGTCATTCATGAGGAGAATATGCGTACGTCAGCAGTCCTTTCACCAGTTGAGCGGGTGCTGCGTAGCCACGGAACGCGGCGCCGAAATGCTGAAGGCGCAGCGATTCGGGAAAGCGCCTTACGTCTGCAATCGCTTCGATGCGATAATGCGCGAGCAGCGCGATGAACTCGTCGAGCGGGCACGTGGAATGGCCCACCGTCCAGACAGCAGGCGACATGCTTCAGCCTGACGCTAATGGCAATATTGCCATTAGGCTCTGGCGGGGCGCGACACGCTACGCGGGCAGTTTCGTCGCAGAAGCTCCAAACCGCGCCGCCGATCTCGCCCGCGCCTTCACTGCCTCGACTGCGCGGTCGCGCGGCGGTGCGTTCGTAACCAGAGATCCGAGGAGGTGCTGCGCCGCGTGCGACACCTCATCAACGGCGCGATTGAACGCGGCTTCGTTTGCCTTGGATGGCTTGGTGAAGCCGCTCAGCTTCCGGACGAACTGAAGGGAAGAAGCGCGGATCTCCTCGTGCGTTGCCGGGGGTTCGAAGTTGTGTAAGGTCCTGATGTTTCGGCACATGTGATTCTCCCGATCGCTTGACTCGCGAAATTTATATCCTCATTCCCACCTGAACACCTTTGCCGATAGCGCGGTGCAGATAACGAACACAATCGCGAGCGCTGCCACATCGCCGACGTGCATCGCCCAGGAATCGCCATGCCAGATTCCCCGGAGAAGTGAGACGGAGTAAGTGAACGGCAGCGCCCTTGTCAGAGCGCGAAGTGCCGGCGGCAATCCGTCGAGTGGGAAAAAGAGTCCCGAGAGAACCAGCATCGGGTACAGAATGACCGCGCCGATGGGCTGAGCGAAGCGCGCTGTCGGAACGATGCTGGAGATGAGAAAGCCAATCGAGAGAATGCTCCAGGTCGAGATCAGGAGCGCGAAACCGAACCCGACCAATGGAACGTCGGCCCCCACCGGGTAGTAGCGCTTCCCCGCCATGAGTGCCAGCGTGAGGGTGGCCGCGGTGAGGATCAGCTTCACCAGCACGTGCGCCGTAAGAATCGTCTGGGGGCGGAGAGGCGTTGCACGCAGCCGCTTGAGTATCCCTCCCTCACGGTAGATCGCCATTATCGCGACAAGCGAAAGAACTGCGTTGATCGCGATCAACACCGCGGCGAACACCGGTACATCTATCCTGAGACCGGGGCCGGCCGCCAGACTGCGCTCAGGCACGATGTGAGTTCCCAACCAGCCGAACAGGATGAAAACGAGTACTGGAGTCACGACCGTTCCAATGGCTCCGAGCGGCTCCCGGAAGAAGATCTTGATCTCGACCCAGGTCAGTTTCAGAAGTCCGCGTAGCATCGCCTAGTCGCGGATCGAGTGGCCCGTCACCTTGAGGAACACGTCCTCGAGGTTCGGTAGAATCGTTCGGAAATCGGTGACGTGGATGCGATTCTCGGAGAGGCACTGAATCACCTCGGTGACGAGATGCTCTCCACTGCCGCGAATCGTTATCAGTCCGTCGTGAGCGGCTACTTCCTCCACGCCCGGCATCGACCGAAATCGTGCCTCCGCGGTCGGATCCGCCGCGGCGAGAACGACCGTGCGCTCGGGACAGTACCGGCGAATGAGTCGCTCCGGCGTATCCATGTCGATGATCCGCCCATGCTCGATGATCGCCACGCGATCGCAGAGACGCTCGGCCTCCTCCATGAGATGCGTGGTGAGAAAAACCGTCTTGCCGCGCTCGCGGATCCCGCGCACAAGCTCCCAGATGGCGCGGCGCGACTGCGGGTCGAGCCCGGTCGTGAGCTCGTCGAGAAAGACAACTTCCGGGTCGTTGATCAGCGCGAGGACAATGAAGAGCCGCTGCTTCTGACCTCCTGAGAGCGTCATGAACCACGAGTTCCGCTTGTCGGCGAGTCCGAGCTGCTCGAGCAGCCGGTCTCCCTCGGACGTCTTCTTATTGTATAGAGATGCCCAGAGGTGCACCGCTTCCTTCACCTTGATCCGCTTCTGGAGCTGTGCTTCCTGGAGCTGAACGCCAATCCTGTCCTGCAGCTTGTAAGTGTCACGGAATGGATCGAGGTCGAGCACCGAGATCCTGCCGTGATCCGGAGTGCGCAGACCTTCGACGCATTCCATGGTGGTGGTCTTCCCCGCTCCGTTGGGACCGATCAGCCCGAATATCTCGCCGTCGTAGACGTCGAACGACACGTCATCCACGGCAACGGTGGACTTGTAGGTCTTGCGGATGTCTGAGACCTGAATGACGGCACGGCGGTCTTCGGAAAGATCGACTGACAGGGCCCGATTACCCGGAAGGAGCGGGGACCGCCGGGGGCAAGGCGCCGCCGAATTTCCACGGGGCTGGTCCATCGCGCTTCAACGTTCCGTTCATCAGGCGCGCGCGCACCATCGCGATCGGCATCGGGCCACCCTGGAGCACCGCATCATGGAACGCGCGATCGGTCATTTTCCCGGAATCCACCAGCTCCTTGTGAAGGGCGCGGAGCTCGAGCCCACCGATCATGTAGCCGATCTGATAAAGCGGCGGATAGTTGCCATTGAACGAACGCCGAACTTCACCTTCCGCGTTGGCTCGCTCGAAGTTGACAGTGTCAACCAAAAATTGGATCGCCTGGTCGGGAGTCATCTTCCCGAGATGGAAGCCGAGCGAGAAGATGATGCGCGCGCTTCTGTGCATGCGCCAGAACAAAGCGCCTACGCGATCCTCCGGCGTCGCATCGAAGCCGTGATCCCAGAGAAACATCTCCCAGTACAGAGACTGCCCTTCGCTCCAGAACGGGGTACTGAAAAGGCGCCGGTGCGAATTATACCGCGCGGACATGAAGCCCTGAAGATGATGCCCGGGATTCAGCTCGTGGAAAACGGTCGCATGCGAGAAGTGGGGATTGTTTCCCCTCAAGCTCATCAGCTTTTCCTCCTCTGTCATGTCGGCGGTGGGATACGAAACGAGGATCGATTCGCCGCCAAGAAAGAAAGGCGCCACTCGCTGGCGCTCGGGGCTCATCATCTCCATTCGCCAGTCTTCGCGCGCCAGCTGCGGGATGGTAACCCAGTCGTGCTGATCGAAGAACGCTTCCGCCTGTCGTGCCAGATCACGGATGAGATCGGGCTGCTTTCCCGGCTCGACGTAGCTGTTCTTCACCTTCTCCATCGCCGCTTTCCAGTTGTCGCCGAATCCCATGGCGCGCGACGCCTTCTTCATCTCGCTCAGGCTGAATTCGTACTCGCGCTCGGCGATCGCTATCAGCTCCTCCGGCGTGTACGGGATCATCTCGTAGCGGAGATCTTCGTCGAGCCCCTGCCTTCCGATTGGATCACCGATGATGGGGCCCTCGTTGGCGCCTGCTGTATCGCCGCCGCGTCCGGTCGCCGGCGTTCCCGACGCAGTCTGACTTTCCTTTGGCTTGAAGCCCACCACTCGCTCGCGGAGTGTCTTCGCATAACGTGTGAGCGATTCGTCGAGACGCTTGTAAGGATCCTTCGCCCACCATGTGAAAAGGGGATCGTAGCCGTCGTAGTACTTGTACCACGTGCCCACGACTGCGCGGATCTGGTCCAGATTATCGGCGCCGCGATTGGCGACAGTCTTCGACACCTTCGGGGCCGACGGTCGTGGCCTGGCAGTCTTGCTCGCCGCCGAGTCTGCGCGGGCCGGCGGAGCTTCGAAGAGAGCGCGAAGGCTGTCCACCTGGGTCGCGACAGCCGCGAGCGTGCTCGAGGCGGCACGAGAATCAATGGTCGCGAGATTTCGCCGCGAATCCTGAAGCGCCAGCAGCTTATCCGCGAACGGCAGCAGTATTGCCGTCTCGGAGCGCAGCTTGTCCTGCCGGTCCATCAGAACGAGCTGATGCTTCAGATAATTCGCGAGCAGAACATAGTCCACCCGGCCATCTTCGCTCAGTCTGTCGAAATCAACCTCGCGCAGCCGGTTGCTCCACGCCGAGTAGAACTCACGCATCCGCCGTCGCTGTGTTGGCGAATCGGTCGCATCATAGCGGCGATTCATTGATGACAGGTCGCTGGTGAATCGCTCGACTACCGGGGCGAGCTCACTCGCGCCCCGGCCCACCATGGCAGTGAGTGTGGGAACCGACGCAAGCGAGTCAGAGCCGGCGGGTGCCGTTACAGTCCTTGCCTGAGCGCCGGCACTGGCGGCGCAAATCAGGAGAGCAGCGAGAACGACGAGTGGGCGAATCATGCAGCGAATATGGACGCTCGATGCAGTCTCGTCCACGCTGCGGACTGCGGATTAACTGGGCGTTCTATATGCGCGCGCGGCCAGGACTCCGCCGATAAACCCGCCAAGGTGCGCTTGCCAGCTTATCCCTGCCACCCCGGGCATGACACCGAGTATCAACCCGCCCCAGAGTAGCGTGACGACGATGCTGAGAACGATGCTGAACATGCTGCGCGCATACCACCCGCTGAGGATGAGAAATCCGAGATAGCCGAAGATCACTCCGCTCGCGCCGATGTGCACCGATCCCGCCGCCCCGAACAGCCAGGCCATCATGCCGGAGGCGATCATTGCGGCGACGGTGACTGGAACGAAATGCCTCGAATCCCGCAACATGACCAGCCAGCCGAGGACGGCGAAGGGAATACTGTTGGCGAGGAGGTGATGGAGGCTGCCGTGAAGGAACGGTGCGAAGATGATTCCGCGCAATCCGATCGCGGTCCGCGGGATGACCCCGAGCATGAGCAGTGTACCGCCTGTCATCCAGCTCGCGATGAAGATGATCCACATGAGGGCGAGCGCTGCTCCGAGCACAATCGCCTGCTCCTTTAGCGTCTGACCCACAGTACGCGACGTCATCGTCAGATCGTTGTCTCTCATGGCATCCCCGCTCCCGATACTACCTGCAAAGAGTCCAGGAAGATTCAGCCTCCTAGGAGCGAGGCACCTCGTGATCCATGAGGACGGGTATGAATCGCACCCTATCGTCCCCCTCCACCTCCACCTCCACCTCCACCGCCCGACGACCCGCCTCCTCCCGACCCTGAGCTGCTCCCGGGCGGAGAAGATGCGAGGAGATCGTCGAGCTCAGACTCGAGCCAATCGCGCTCGAAAAATC
>JAHFCS010000155.1 GCA_023249395.1 Gemmatimonadota bacterium | reverse complement strand
CCGTCGTAGTGCGGTGCGTCGTGTTTGCCGCAGAGACTACGTTTTCCTCGATCATCAGCGAGCCGAAGTCATTGCATCCAAATCGCAGCGCGATCTGCCCGATCTTCATTCCCATCGTCACCCAGCTCGCCTGAAGATTGGGAACGTTGTCGAGAACGATTCGCGCGATGGCGACTGTACGAAGGTATTCGTCCGCCCCTGTCTTCGGCTGATTCGACATCGTCGGAGTGTTCTCCGGCTGAAGCGGCCAGCAGATGAATGCGGTGAAGCCGCCGGTCCGCGCCTGCACTTCGCGGACTCGCTCGAGATGCTCCATCCGCTCGGCAAGCGTCTCGCCGATTCTGTACATCATCGTCACCGACGTCTTCATGCCCTCGCCGTGCGCGAGCTCCATGATCTCCAGCCACCGGTCGGCCCCAGCTTTCTTTCGGGCGACGAGGTCTCGCACACGCTGGACGAGAATCTCTCCGCCGCCGCCGGGAATGGAATCGAGTCCGGCCGTTCGCAGGGCGCGAATCACATCGATCGCCTCCATCCGGAAGAGCTTGGCGAAAAAATCCACCTCACTCGGGCTGAAGCCATGAATGTGGATCGGATGATTGCGCTTGATATACGACATCAGGTCGAGATACCACTGGAACGGTATGTACGGGTTGTGCCCGCCCTGGATCAGGATCTGGACCGCGCCCATTTCCTTTGCTTCATCGATTTTCGCGCCGATCTGCTCGAATGAAAGCGTGTAGCCCTCGCCGTGCTTCGGGCGCCTGTAGAATGCACAGAAGCCGCAATCGGCGACGCAGACGTTCGTGTAATTGATGTTTCGATCGATGATGTAGGAGACGATGTTCTTCGGGTGCAGCCGCTGGCGGACACGGTCCGCCTCGGCGCCCAGCTCCACGAGCGGCGCGTTGGCGTAAAAGTCGAGTAGATCGCGCATCGCTCAGGCTGCCGGAAGAAAAGTCAAAGTGCCGTTGGGCACGCTGCCGCGCTCGACCAGCCGGCGATAAAACTCCGTCAGGCCGGCAAGGTGGGGATAGGACAGACCGTAGTCGAGCCCGGCGAGATATTCCTCGCACGCGGCAACCGGGACACCAGTAGCTTCCGCTGCCTGACGCGCAAGCTCGGAAACGTTGGCAATTCCCCAGTCGCGCGACTTGATAAGCGCGGCGTGCGCCGCGAGCGCCGCTTCGACAGCCACGGTCCGCTGTGCAACCCACACCGCAAAGACGAACGGAAGCCCTGTCCATTGCTTCCAGACCTCACCGAGGTCGTATGCATAAGGGTACTCGGGCACCTGTCCAACAATGCGCGACTTGCTCTCGAGCAGGAGAGCGGCATCGCCGATCACGAGCCTCGCGTCGTGATCTTCGGCGCCGAATTGTGCGACGTCGCTGATCTCGGCATCGGTGGGAAGAAACTTCGGGTGCGCGCGCCACACGTTTTCGAAAAGTAGCTCGAGCAGCGCGACGCTCGTCATCGAGCTTCTGCTGACGAGAACACGCCTTGCCGACAGCTCGTTCGCCGGACGCTTCGAGAAGAGCATCACGCTGCGCACCGGCCCGTCACAGGAGATCGCAAGGTCGGGCAGCAGCAGATACCGCCGTGAATCACGCGCGTACTCGATCGCCGAAACGACGCTGACATCGAGCTCGCCCGACGCCATCAGCGCGTTGAGCGCAGTCGGAACCCCATCCACCAGCTCGGCGTCGAGCCGGATCAGGCCGCGATCGATCGCACCGTAGACCGGATAGCAGTTGATGTACGGGATGCGGCCGACTCTAATGGTCATGCGGCGGCTGCGTGCGAGCCGTCGAAGGTTCGCAGGATGTTGTAGAACGAGTCGCGCTCCGCCGGAATCTTTCCAGCGTCGCGAATGAGCTTGAGGATGTCATCGAGTGCCAATCCCTGCGCGGTAGTGGCGCCGGCCTCGTGATAGATCTTCTCGCGGACCACCGTTCCTTCCAGATCGTTGACTCCAAAGGACAACGAAACCTGCGACAGGAAGGGCGTCACCATGATCCAGTGGGTCTTGATGTGCTCGAAGTTGTCGAGGAAAAGGCGGCCGACGGCGAGATTGCGAAGATCGTCGAATCCTGTCGTTGCCGAGCCTTCGCGGCCGAGCTCGATTCCGAGCTGGTTGTTGTCGGGGTGATAGGCGAGCGGGATGTAAGCGAGGAATCCACCAGTCTCGTCCTGGAGGGCGCGGAGTATCCCGAGATGCTCAACCCGGTCTTCGATGGTCTCGACGTGGCCGTAGAGCATCGTGCAGTTCGAGCGAATTCCCAGGCGATGGGCGGTGCGGTGCACCTCGATCCAGTCTTCGGCGGCGAGTTTTTTGTCCGCGATCTCCATTCTGACGCCGCGGCCGAAGACTTCGGCTCCGCCGCCGGGCAGAGTGTCGAGTCCGGCTTCGCGCAGCGCGATCAGCACCTCTTCGATCGACATCTTCTCGATGCGCGCGATGTGCGCGATCTCGACCGCCGTCAGTGCCTTGATGTGGACCTGCGGATATCGAGCCTTCAGCTCGCGGAACATGACGCTGTAGTAGTCGAGACCGGCGTGCATGTCGAGTCCGCCGACAATGTGGAACTCCCGCGTCAGCCCATTCCCCGCCGCAGAAGCCTCGTCGAGTACCTGCTCCATCGTGTACCGGTACGCGCCTTCCTCCTTCGGAAGCCTCGCGAAGGAGCAGAAGACGCAGGTCTTCCGCAGATAGCAGACGTTCGTGGGATTGATGTGCTGGTTGGCGGCGAAGGTCACGATATCGCCGTGACGGCGCGCGTTCACGTGAGAGGCGAGCGCTCCCAGTCCGAGCAGATCCGGTGATCTGAACATGACTGCCGCGTCGTCATCGTCGAGGCGCTTGCCATCCACGACTTTCTCCCCGACCCGGCAGAGCGCAGCGTCCGAGACGCGGGACAGATCGAAAGCTGCAGAGGGTTCCATTGGATCTCTAGTTGACGAACCGCTTGACTGCGAGCGTCGTGTTGTGGCCGCCGAAGCCGAAGCTGTTGCTCAGAACAGCCGTGACTTCGCGATGGACTGGCCTGTTCGGAGTGTAGTCGAGATCGCATTCCGGATCGGGGGTCTCGTAGTTGATCGTCGGCGGAATGACTCCCTCCCCGACCACGAGTGTGCTGATGACGAACTCGACAGCGCCTGCGGCACCGAGCATGTGGCCGGTGGCGGACTTGGTCGAGCTGACGTTAAGGCTTTTCGCCACGTCGCCGAACACGGCCTTGATGGCGGCCGTCTCGTTGAGATCGTTGGCGGGCGTCGACGTTCCATGTGCATTGATGTACTGAATGTCCTCAGGTGCGAGGCCCGCATCTTTCATTGCCCGCTTCATCGCTCGCTGGGCACCCTCTCCGTGTGGCGCGGGAGCCGTGAGATGATAAGCGTCCCCAGTGGCGCCGTAGCCCACGATCTCGGCGTAGATCTTTGCGCCGCGGGCGAGAGCGTGCTCCAGCTCCTCGAGGATTACGATCCCCGATCCTTCGCCCATCACGAAGCCGTCACGTGTAGCGTCGAACGGGCGCGACGCTGTCTCGGGTGAGTCGTTTCTCTCGGAGAGCGCTTTCATGTTGGCGAATCCGCCGATCGCCATCGGCGTCACCGTTGCCTCCGTGCCACCGGTGATCATCACATCCGCATCACCGTACTGAATGGTGCGATAGGCGTCGCCAATAGCGTGAGCGCTCGTCGCGCAAGCCGATACAGTGGCGTAGTTTGGCCCCTTGGCGTTGAACTGCATCGACACAATCCCGGAAGCGATGTCAGAGATGAACATCGGTATAAAGAAGGGAGAGATTTTGCCGGGGCCGCGCTGACGATAGACGTCGTGCTGCTCCTCGAAAATCTTCAGTCCCCCGATGCCACTTCCGATGATGACGCCGATCCGATCGGGATCGAGACCGTTCGGCTCGTTCAGTCCGGCGTTGGCCATCGCCTGGTTGGCGGCGCCCACAGCATACTGAGTGAACTGGTCGGCGCGCTTGGCTTCCTTCCGATCCATGTACGCGAGAGGATCGAAGCCTTTCACCTCGCAGGCGAAGCGAACCGGAAATCTGGACGCGTCGAAATGCGTGATTGGCCCCGCTCCCGATTTGCCCGCGAGCAACGCACTCCACGTCGTCGCCACGTCATTTCCGACGGGCGTAATCGCTCCCATACCTGTGACGACGACCCTTCTCTTCATCCTACGCGGTGATCTTGCTGT
Source organism: Gemmatimonadota bacterium (assembly GCA_023249395.1). Classification (GTDB taxonomy): domain Bacteria; phylum Gemmatimonadota; class Gemmatimonadetes; order Gemmatimonadales; family Gemmatimonadaceae; genus UBA4720. Next base: position 1,623 of record JAHFCS010000155.1, on the reverse strand, counting down.
TCAGATAGCCGAGAGCGTCGCCGACGGTACGGAGCTTCTCCGCGTCTTCGTCCGGAATGTCGATGTTGAACTCCTTCTCGAACTCCATGACCAGCTCAACGATGTCCAGACTGTCGGCCCCGAGATCCTCGATGAAGCTGGCTTCGTTGGTGAGCTTTTCACGCTCGACGCCGAGCTCCTTCTCGATGATGTCCTTGACCTTTTCAGAGTTGTCGGCCATCTCAAATTCCTCTTCGTGGTGGGTTGGGTGTGAAATATATCTAACTGATGTGTTGACAGAAAGTTACGTGCTGAGCGCTAGACACAGTCTACATCACCATTCCGCCGTCGACGACGATTACCTGGCCGGTGATGTAGGAAGCGTGGTCAGACGCGAGGAAAGCCACCGCCGCGGCGACGTCCGCGGGCGATCCGAGCCGCTCCAGCGGGATCGAACCGACGAGCGCTTTGCGCTGATCAGGGGTCAATACGGCCGTCATCTCGGTCTCGATGAAGCCCGGCGCAACTGCGTTGACGAGAATGTTGCGGGAGCCAAGCTCCTTTGCGACTGATTTGGTCAGGCCGATAAGACCTGCCTTGCTCGCAGCATAGTTGGCCTGACCCTTGTTACCTGTGAGGCCGACGACGCTGGCGATATTCACGATCCGCCCCCAGCGGCGCTTCATCATACCCCGCGCCGCGGCACGGATCGTTGCGAATGCGCCGCGCAGATTGGTGTCGATGACGACATTCCAGTCTTCGTCGCGAATGCGCATCACGATGTTGTCACGCGTCAGCCCTGCGTTGTTGACGAGAATGTCGAGCGACCCGAACGCGCCTTCCACGTCTGCAACGAGGCTCGCGACGGCCGCCGTATCGCTCACGTCACACGCAAATCCGAGCGCGCCGCCGCCCAGCTCGCCCGCAACCGCGTCTGCTTTGCCCTTGTCGCGTCCGACGATGGCAACGCTGGCGCCGCATTCACCCAGCGTCGTCGCAATCGCGCGGCCGATTCCGCGAGTGCTTCCCGTCACCAGCGCCACTCTGCCCGTCAAGTTGATTTGCATTCACGCCACCTGGCTCAGGAGCTTGTCGACTTCATTGGGAGTCCCGCACGCGACGCCTTTCGCGCCCGGCACTATCCGCGAGAGGAGCCCGGTGAGAACGGCGCCTGGTCCGAGCTCCACGAATAGTGCATCCGGAAAGCGGGAGGCGATGTTGGTGATCTCACCTGCCCACCGAACCGGCGACGTGAGCTGAGTCGCGAGAAGCTCGCGAGCCTCGGCGGCGCTCGACGATTCCTTTTCCGTCACGTTCGAGAATACTGGAAATGCAGGCTCTGCAAAGTTCGTTGCAGCGAGGGCTTCGCGGAGACCTTTCTCTGCCGGCTCCATGAGCGGTGAGTGGAATGCACCGCTCACCGGGAGGCGCAGGGCGCGCTTGGCTCCCGCGTCCTTCGCCAGCTGCATGACGCGCTCGACCCCGCTGACTTCACCCGACACGACGATCTGCTCTTCGGTATTGTAGTTCGCCGGAACCACTAGGCCCGCGTCGCGGGTTGCCTGTTGACACAGCGATTCGACGGTCTGATCGAGCTTGCCAAGGATCGCAGCCATCGCCCCCGGACGATGCACCCCTTCGTCG
>JAHFCS010000154.1 GCA_023249395.1 Gemmatimonadota bacterium | reverse complement strand
GTCGCGCCGGGCTCGCGGGTAAGAGGTACGCGCATCTCGCGAATCCATTTCTCCCCCACACCGACCGCCTTGCGCGAGAGAGTCGCCGGCATCTGTCCGAAGAGCGTGCGGACCTCGTCACTCGCCGGTCCCGCGCCAAGCTCCACACCGCCATCGGTGGAGATCCTGATCTCCACCGGGCCGCGCGACGCCGGCTGCCTGGTAGTGGGTGTCTCGCTGCCACGATTTCCGCTCGAAGTTCTAACCGAATCGGTAAACGCCAGCATGTCGGTGGCGTCACGGGTTGCATTACGCGCAATCGCCCGGCTGAACACCTCCATCGTCGTGTGCATCGTGCGCGTTTCGGCGCAATTGACCGGCACGCTCCTCGCACGAAGTCCTGAAACTCCCTGCTGGTTTCCGCAGCCGGCCGGCATTCCCGTCATTTCGACCTGCTGGTCGAGCCGCACATAAAGCGTGTCGCCGACATGAGGCCGGATCTGTAGAAGGACCGACTGTGCCTGCGCCGCCTGTGACACGAGGCTGAGCGCGATGGCCGGGACCAGTCCATGCCTCAGACTAGAAGCCATACGGATCGTCTATCGGCAACGCGCGGACAGCTCGCGCATCTTCGCGTGACGCAGTCGCGGCGGCCATGGCAGCTTCTGTGGGAACGATTCGCTTGAACTGCGCTTCGAAATACGCCTGGACGTTTGCGGGCCTGGCCAAAGTTGTCGCGTCACGAGCCCGCAGCAGCTCGGCCTCGTCATAGAGCGCGACGAACTTCTGCACCCACGGCAGTGTGATGGATGGGTCGAGTGATCTCAGCGATCGGTAGATGGCAACGTCGAGGCTCGTCTCCGCGCCCTGGGGATAACGCTCGACTCCGTCCCTGCCCTGCATGACGGCGGGCCGTGGAAAGCGAATAAAGATCGGTTGTGTGAAATGCGGGTGACGCACCATCAACTGGCCCTTCTCCAGGGTCGCGAGCTTCGTCCGCGTGGCCGGGCTCAGCACTGCGTAGCCGGGCGTCGCGAGCTCGTCCGCGTCCATTCGTCCGAAAAGCGATGTCCCGGAATTTCCAACGACTCGCCGATGCACCTGCGACCGGAACTGCTGCGCACTGAAGAGAACGAGTCCCAGATACCGGCCGCGCTCGGCGAGGTCGAGCAACATCTTGCGGACATAGGTGTCCTGTCCATCGGTTGGCGCGTACTTGTTGAGCTCGTCGACGAAGACAATCAGGTGCTTCACGCCGAGGTCACGTCGCTCGAGGTGCTCGCGAAGCCGGGATACCACGCGCGCAAAAATGAGATCCTGCGCGTCCTCCTCGAGAGTTGCGACGTCCACTACGTACACCATCCGGTCCTCGAAGCTCCCGAACGGAAGGTCGCTGACAGTCCCCGAATCCGTCACCAGACCGGCGCAGCGCGTAGAGATGTTGGAGAGGCGGTTGCGGACCTTCCTGATCGTCGCGATGTGATGTGTCCGCCAAGCTTCGGAGTTGGCATTCTCGAGTCCCCGCAGCAGATCCCGGAACCACTCCTCGAGATCGCCGAACGATTGAACCGTGTGCTCGCGCGAGAGATACTTCCTGTCCTCGAAAACATGGTCGACGACGCGCTCCTTGATGAAGTCGATCAGCGCGTCTGCCTTGGCATCGATGTCGTCGCGGTTGAGCAGCACCTCGGCGTACTGGAGAACTTCGCGAAGCCCCCATGTCAGTGGAGTGACATTGTGAAGGAGCGCTTCGTTCGACCGAAGGGTGTTGAGCGAGAATCCCTTGGCCGTGTAGGGAGCGAAGTACTGCACCTTCTCGAAAGGCCTGGGAGCCACGCCCATCTTGTCGTAAAGCTCGATGTCGCGATCGTCGAGCCTTCCCGGCTGGTCGAGGAAGAGTAGATCGGGTCCCTTGACGTTGAAGCAGACCGCGGCGATTGAGCCTTTGCTCTCAGGGAAGTGGGTGAAGACCGATGACAGCAGCCACTCCACGGCGCTCGTCTTCGTCGCCAGCCCCGACATTCCGGAAATATTGAGGTGTGCCGCTTCTGGTCCGAGCAGAAATTCGGCATCGAGATAGATCGTCGAGTCCGTCGCCCCCGCGCGGTAGACACCCACCGGAATTCCCGTGTGCGCGCCCTCCTTCAGGTAGCTGTCCATCCGCAGCGCAAGCGCGACGTCATCTTCTTCGGCGAGGTGCACCTCCCCCATCGGGACCGGCTGCAGCGGCTCGTCGGGAATTTGTCGCAGCACAGCCGCAGAATAGAGCCGGATCTCGGCGCGCTCGGTGATTGAGAAGCCGGCGTTGCCGGGCGAGCCGTCGTGCCCGAGGACGTCGTGCATCGGTGACTGGAGATCGGTATAGCTGAAACCTTCGACGACGATTCCGTAAACGCGCGGAATCTGCCCATTGACCGGATTCGATCCGTCAACGCGCACGATCGTCCCGATCCCGACCGGTGAATCGAGAGCTGTCCAGAAATGAAACTCGTGGGGTGTATTCGGCCGCCGCTCGGTGGCGACGACCCGTCCAAGCGGCTCGCTCAAGAGATCGCTCGCAGAAATTCTTCGGTGTCGCGAATGCCGTAGCTCATCTTGTCCCAGCGCCCATCGGGCAGTGCGAGAGGTGAGCCTTCGGCGATTATCCAGCGTGAGATCTCGTCGCTTCGCGCAGTTGGGTCGTTCGTCAGTGCAGCTTCGACGCGGACGAGACCAAAGAGCGCGTCACGACCGCTGGCGCTGCGTACACGCACGTACCAGCTGGCAACCGGATTCCTTGTTCGCGGCGAAACCCGAAAAACTGACGAGCGCTCGCCGGCCGTCAGGCCGACAACGACTCGAAAGGCAGCACCCTCGGCGTACAGAGTTCGGTGGCTCTTGATCACTCCCACCGCCAGCGACGAAGCCGAGGCGATCATGCTCGCCGTGATGCTGCCGTCAATGTAGAGAGCCGACGACTCCGATCCACACCACGCATCGGCCAGCGTCTGCTCGAGAGCCTCGCGGTCCTGCTGTACCTTCTGCATCGCGCGCTCGAGGAGAGCAGCGGGGTGCCGTGATGGTATCGCGCCGGAGGCATCCGGTCGCCCCGTGTCCACAACGCGTGGATCGTTGCGAAAGGACTGCCTGGCGTTTTCGAGATATCGGAAAGGGACGTAGTATCTCCGCTCCACCGCCGGAGCGTGGCGTTGCCAGGCCAGCAGTCTGCGATTCTGCCGCACACGTACTGCAGCTGATACCGTCGCCCACACGATCGGGATCCCGTCGCAGTGGCTGACGACGCGTACTTCCTGCGCTCCATCGAGAAATCCTGTGAATCCCGACTCGAGTCTCGCTTCCCGCTCCGGTGCGACCCGGATTGCACGGAATTCGTCGCCCTCGATGAGATTGGGAGTCGCCAGAATTGGCGGCTCTTCGCTCCTGCCGCGCGGATCGCCGTCCGCCGCCGCGAGCTCCATCGCGCTCGCGCCCGGGAGCGCCGCCATGACCAAACGTCGCGCGGCGTGAATCGATGTCGGCCAGCTGGGCTCGCTGTCTCGGCGATCGCGGGCAGGCGGGTTCACTCCAGCCCGATGTCCCACGCCTGCTCCAGATCCTTTTTTGAGTACGCGCGAAAGGCCGTCAGCGTCTGCGTGTTCTTCAGTCCGGGGACAGCCAACATGTGCTCGGTGACGACAGTCGCGACCCCTTCGTAGTCCGTCACTTCGACGATCGCGACGAGGTCCCACTCGCCGGAAACGGAATACACCTGTGAGACTCCTTCGATGCCCGCAAGCTTCGTTGCGCATTGCGGAATCATCTTGGGATCGGCTTTGACGAGCACGATGGCGGTGATCATTGGCGGGTTGTTAAGAGCGGCTGTGACACGCGTCCGCTTGGGCGACGTCCGATGGAAGATGCTATACTTCCGTCTCGGCGGGGAGCATCGCTCGACGCACGGATTATAACAGTATCGGCGCGGCCAAGGCTGCGCCACGTCGCACCGGAGCAAACAATCTTGGAATCGGAAGAGCGAGAGGCCGCGACAGGCCGAAGCCAGAACGTGGTCCACATCCTGCCGCAGTCAATGGACTCCGTGCCCCGATTTCTGAACGGGCCGCTGGAGAGGGTCGATCCTACTGCTGGGACGACCCAGCTGGTGGTAGTGACCGCCGACGCGGAGGCCGCTGTCGCGCTGGCCGAGGCGGTGCTCAGGCTGACGGGCCTCGGAGGAATCGAGCTGTTTCCGGTCACGAGTGCCCGCCGCGCAGCCAGGCTGATGCAGGGACGCCCCGTCATGGCGATCGCCGGCGCGCCCGCCGACCTTGCCGACCTCATTCGGGGCACTCACCTTAAGATGTACGCTGTCCAGACGCTGGTCCTGGCCTGGGCCGACGAGCTGTTCGAAGGCGATCCAGAGGCCACTGCTGCTCTCGAGCTTGTGATGACCGAGCTCCCCAAGGACGCCGCAAGGGTGGTCGTGACGGACAGGGCGGACAAGCGGGTGGATGCATTCGTCGAGCGCTATCTGCGGCGCGCGAGGAGAATGGACGAGCAAGAGGTTCCCGACAACGCGGAGCCGGTCTCACTCAGGTACGTCACGGTCTCTGCGTCATCGAGGCTGGCCGGACTCAGGAGGCTCCTCGATGATCTGGATCCTCCCTCCGCCGCTGTTATCGTCGGGCCGGGCGAGGCCGAGGCGGACGTCACCGCGCTTCTCCGGACGCTCGGGTACTCCAGTGAGGGAGCGGTCACGACCACTCGCGGCGACGTCGTTCCCGAGACACACGCCGCGATCTTTTATGGCATGCCTTCGAATCGTCAGCAGCTCACTGCCGCAGCAGCCGCCAATCCGGTTGAGATCATCGTGCTGGTTCAGGCGAGGGAGCTTCAGCCTCTGAGACGGATGGCCGGAGGCGAGGTCAAGCCGCTGGTTTTCCCGAACGCCGGCAAATTGGCGCGCGATCGTGAGCGTGGTCTGCGGGAGGAGCTGTCCGCGGTTCTGCGGACCGGCCTGCCGACAAGGGAGATTCTCTCACTCGAGCCCCTCCTCGACAGCTACGACGGTATCGAGATCGCGGCCGCGGCACTTCGTCTTCTCGAGCGGGAGCGCGCTGTCAGGAAGAGCATCGAAGCTGCGGCCGCGGCCGCGGCCCCTCGGCCTCCGGCAATTAGTCCCGGAGGATTCGACAGAGGGAGCCGCCCGCCTCGCGATCGTGAAGGAAGCTCGTCGCATGGCGATCGCCCATCCCGTGGCGACCGACCGTCCCATGGCGATCGACCCTCCCGCGAGTCACGGCCCGGCGATCGGCGGCCAACGGGCCGTCCGGGCGGAGCGCGTGATCGCCATCCCGGGTCCCGACCCGGAAGCGGTGGCAGGCCGCCGCGCGATCGACCATGAGCCAGTCGTTTCACCAGATCGGGGGATGGATCGAGGTCATCGCCGGCGTGATGTTCAGCGGCAAGAGCGAGGAGCTGATCCGTCGCGTGCGACGGTCGATAATCGCCCGCAAGCGCGTTCAGGTATTCAAGTCGCGGCTCGATGAGCGATACTCGGGGATCTACGCAATCTCGAGCCACGACGGCCGCACAGTCGAAGCAATACCTGCCGATTCTTCGAGTCAGATCTCCCAGCAGATAGACCCGATGGCGCACGTCATTGCGATAGACGAGGCGCAGTTCCTCGATCCGGGAGTAGTTCCGCTGGTGACCTCGCTGGCGGGTCGGGGCCGTCGGGTGATCATCGCCGGGACTGATACCGATTTTCGCGGCGAGCCGTTCGGATCGATGCCGCAGCTGATGGCGATCGCCGAGGTCGTTGACAAGCTGCACGCGATCTGCGTGCTGTGCGGGGGACCGGCGAGCCGCAATCAGCGTCTGATCGGGGGTCAGC
>JAHFCS010000153.1 GCA_023249395.1 Gemmatimonadota bacterium | reverse complement strand
AACGTGGGATCGATTCGGCGACGTCTGGCTTCAAGCCCGATATCGTCCTCATCTCGGCCGGCTTCGACTCACTTGCCGGGGATCCGCTCGGCGGCTTCACTCTCGAGCCGGAGCACATTGCGTCGCTGACTCGAAGCGTCGTCGAGCGCGCCGATAGCTGGTGCGGGGGTCGAGTGGTGAGTGTTCTCGAGGGAGGATATGCCCCTGATCGGCTGGCAGCGGGGTGCATTGCACATATCGTCGCGCTAGCTTGAAGGCGGTTCGTGCACTACGCCAATGATGGAGTCGCCTGATGGATAATCCCGAAGCCGCCAGCAGTGCGACCGCCGTCCAATCGAGGGACGCTCCGACGTCCATGAGGTGGAACGGGGCATCGCCGGACAGTCCTGTGCCGTGGAACTGCTATCACTCGCCGGAGAGCGGTGTCCGGACGAGTCTCCCCGTCGAGGAAATCCGCCGGGTCGTGGAGTCGGGGAAGGGCACGCTGTGGGTCGATATCGACTACAGGAATGACGCGCAGAAGTCGCTTCTCGAGAATGTTTTTCATTTTCATCCGCTTGCGATCGAGGACAGCCTCAACTCCAACTCCCGCGTCAAGATTGAGGAGTACAGCGGATTCCTGATCCTCGTTGTGAGAACCATCGCGTTCCGGCATGAGACCGAGGACCCTTACGACATCGAAACGGTGAACCTGACCTGCTTTCTCGGTCCGAACTACCTCGTAACGGTCCACGGCCAGGACACCGGACCGGTCGAAGCGACGGTCGCGCTGCTCCATCGCAAGCCGGAGCTGGCCGAGGCGGGACCCGCGCGACTGATGCATGCGATCGTCGATGAAGCGGTCAATGCCTATTTCCCGATCATCGACCAGCTCGACGAGTTCGTGGACGGACTGGAAGACAGAGTTTTCGGATCATTCGACCAGAGCTCGCTGCGCGACATCTTCAACGTCAAGCGACTCGTGCTTTCCCTCCGTCGTCATCTGGCTCCGGAGCGCGACGTGTTCGCGGTGCTGACCAACCGGCCAAGCGCCCTGATGACACTCGACACTCAGATATACTTTCGCGACATCCACGACCACATCCTGCGCATTAACGATGCTCTCGAAACGTATCGTGAGTTGCTGAGCAACACGCTCGACAGTTACTTAACGCAGGTGTCAAACCGGCTGGGGTCCATAACGAAAACGCTGAGCGTCGTTGCGACCATCACTCTTCCTTTCATCATCGTCAGCGGGATGTGGGGAATGAACTTCGACCGGATACCATTGGCGCACACATCACACGGATTCTGGACGATGCTCGTCGTCCAGCTCTTGTTGGGCGCAATCCTTCTCATCGGTCTGAAATGGCGCAAGCTCCTGTAGACGCACTGCGCCTCTACGGCGTCGCGGCGGTCGACCCGACCAGTGTATCGTCCCTCGCACAGGGGACTTCGATAGTCCCCTTTCGCATGCTTGGGGCGGTCGTTGCTCCGTGTCGCTACTCTCGTGTGCCGCTCGATGAGCCGGAGATGGGAGAGTACACGCGGATCCTCGAGGAGGTGCAGTCGAATACGGCGGTCCTGCCGGCGCCGCCGGGAACGGTGTTCCGAACCCGCGACAGCCTCGCGCGATGGCTGGAGCTCCATTACTTCACGCTCACTCAGGCGATCGGCGTGGTCGAGGGTCACTCGGAGGCTCGAGTAACGATCACGAAGACCGCCACAACCGACGCTCCCGGTGCGAAATCGGGGGAGATAAAGGAGTATCTGAGGCAGCTCGCAGCGGTCGCATCCGACTCGATGCGCGTCCTGCGGGGACAGGCGACCGCAACAATCTCGTTGCCCGTTGCCGATGACGATACTACAGTAGTCGCACGCGCGTCGTTTCTCGTTGACACTGAGCGTTGGGGATTGTTCACCGAGCTCGTCGCGAAGGAGGACCAGCGCCACACCGATCTCGATTTCCGATTGAGCGGACCGTGGCCGCCGTATGACTTCGTTCGGATGGAATTTGGCGGATAGCGATGTTCTGCCCTGATTGCGGGTCGTGGAACCGGTCCGCTGCGGCGCGCTGCCTTCGCTGCAGTGAGCTTCTGCCGGTGATGGCGAACAAGAGCACGCAGCCACCCGACCCTGCCATCACTGCTCTGCGCCACGTAACGGGCGGCCGCTACAGCATAATGCACCGCGTCGGCGAAGGCGGCATGGCCAACGTCTACTACGCCCTCCACGTAACGCTCGACTGCCCGGTCGTGATCAAGGTCATGCACGCGCACCTGGCGCGAGACGCCGAAATGCGCGAACGCTTCCGTCGCGAAGCGGAGTCGGCGGCACAGCTCGTTCATCCGCACATCTGTTCGATCACCGACTTCGGCTCAGTGGGTGATCAGGTCTTTCTCGTAATGCCATACCTGGCGAGGGGCACGCTGGCCGATCGCATCAACAACCGGCGATCATTTCCGCCGGAACGGACGGCGGCAATCGTGGCGCAGGCAGCGTGTGCTCTCGACTACGCGCACCGGCACGGGCTCGTCCATCGCGACATCAAACCGGACAACATCCTGTTCGACGAGGACGAGAACGCGCTCGTCACCGATTTCGGAATTGCCACCGGCCATTTCCGGGCGCGCATGACCGGAACAGGCAACGTGATGGGAACTCCGCATTACATGTCCCCCGAACAGGCGCGGGGAAAACTCCTCGACGGGCGGAGCGACCTCTACGCGCTCGGTGTCGTGATGTACGAGACGATGCTGGGGTTCCCGCCGTTCGATGGCGCGGATGGCTACTCGATCAGCTACAAGCACGTCACCGAGACGGCGGCCGCGCCGGATGTCGTGGATTCGCGCATCCCTCCCGGGCTCTCGGACATCGTGATGAAGTGCCGCGAAAAGAATGCCGCCGACCGCTACCAGCGGGGAAACGACCTGGCAGATGCCCTGATTGGGTTCCTGTCGGGTGCACAGTCGCCCGATGACATGCGGGCTGCCTGGACCGCGAGAATGGTAGCGCCGCGGAATTCTCACGCTCCGGCTGTGAGTCGCGTATGAAGCTCTCGCACGAGGTCATCTCGCTCAATACGCGATATCCATTCGTCATCGCCCGCGGCGGCTATGCGGCGCACGAAAACGTCGTGGTGCGGATCGATGACGGTGAAGGTCTTTACGGACTTGGCGAGGCGGCGCCAAACCGGTATTACGGCGAATCAACCGCATCCGTCATTGCGGCGCTCGAGCAATTCGCACCGGTACTCGCGACGGCCGATGGCTGGTCTCTGGAATCGATCGATGCCCAGCTCGACCGAACGCTGCATCGGAACGGATCGGCGAAGAGCGCGATCAGCTCGGCCCTTCACGACCTCGTCGGAAAGCGACTCGGGGTGCCGGTGTATCGTCTCTGGGGGCTCGACGCCGCCGACGCACCGGAATCCAGCTTCACCATCGCCATCGCCGACAACGAGGGATTGCGCCGCCGCATCGACGACGCAGCCGAGTATCCGATTCTCAAGATCAAGCTCGGCACCGACCGCGACAAGGAGATCGTCCGCGTAGTGCGCGATGCGGCGCCCGGAAAACGCCTGCGCGCCGATGCAAATGCAGCGTGGACTCCCTCTGAAGCTGTAAGGATGATCGATTTCCTCCTCGACAACGACGTCGAGTTCGTCGAGCAGCCGGTCGCCGCTCATGATGTCGAGGGGCTGCGCTTTGTGCGGTCGCGCTCGCGTCTTCCGATCGTCGCCGATGAATCGTGCCTCGTCGCGACAGACATTCCGAAACTGGCGGGCGCGGTTGACGGGATCAACATCAAGCTCGCCAAGTGCGGAAGTCTTCGCGAAGCGATTCGGATGGTGCACACTGCGCGCGCCTTCGACATGACGGTCATGGCCGGCTGCATGATCGAATCGAGCCTCGGAATTTCGGCGATAGCACAGCTCGCGCCGCTGCTCGACCACGCTGACCTCGACGGCGCCGCGCTGCTGAAAGACGATCCCTTCACCGGCGTGTCCATCGCCGGCGGCCGAATCCATTTCGGCCACGGCCCGGGCCTTGGCGTGTCACGCAGCGGCCCCAGCGATTCACGGTTAGCGAGCGCCGGCAGCCGGTAGCGAGAATGCCCCAGGAAACACCGGGGCTGGTAGAGATCGCGCTCCCGGTTCCACTCTTTCAGACATTCACCTACGCCGTCGATCCCGCCGCCGAACACGCGGCGGTGATCGGCTCGCGAGTCGTGGTGCCATTCCGGAATAGAGCGGAAATGGGCATCTGCCTCGGCGCCGCGAATCCGGGCGCGTTGCCTTCGAAGGTACGAAAGATCATCGATGTGCCCGAAGCCGAGCCTGCATTGAGCGAAGCCATGGTCGCCGTCTGCCGGTGGATGGCGGAGTACTACATCGTGCCGATCGGCATCGCGATGCGGACGGCGCTACCGGTGCTTCTCACCGGAGCCGCGCGGCCACAGCCGTCTCGAAAAACCCACCGCCTCGTCCGGGTGCGCCAGGATCTTCCGACACTTCTCGAGAGAGAAAAGGCATTCGCCCGTGCGCCTCAACAGCGTGCACTGTTTGAGCTGCTCGAGTCGCTCGGGGGTCACAGCACATTGGAGCATCTCCTTCAGCAGCTTTCTTTCTCGCCGTCGGTGTTGAAGGGCCTCGAGCGTCGCGCACTGATCGCAATCGAGGCCGAAGAGGTGGAGCGGGATCCGTTCGCCGCGCGGGCCATTGCCGCCGCGACGCCGCACCAGCCGAGCACCGCGCAAGCGAAAGCGATCGCCGCCATCGCGGGCGCGACGCCCGGTCAGGTCTTTCTCCTCAACGGCGTCACTGGCAGCGGCAAGACGCTGGTGTACATCGAGCTTCTCAAGCGCCTCGTGCACGAGAAGGAGAAGACGGGCATAGTCCTGGTTCCCGAGATCGCGCTCACACCTCAGACAGTCGATCGCTTCCGCGCCGTATTCGGCGACGACGTTGCGGTGCTTCATTCGTCGCTCAGCGACGGTGAGCGCTACGATGCGTGGCTTGCGCTCAAGCGCGGAGAAAAGCGCATCGCAGTCGGCGCGCGGTCAGCTGTATTCGCACCTCTCACGAATCTCGGCGCCATCATCGTCGATGAGGAGCACGAGACGAGCTACAAGCAGGGCGAGACGCCGCGATACCATGCCCGCGAGGTCGCGATCGTGCGCGCGCGGCTGGAAGGCGCAATCGTCGTACTCGGCAGCGCCACGCCGTCGCTCGAAAGCTGGGCGAATGCCGAGAGCGGCAAGTACCGATTGCTCAACCTCCCCGAGCGTGTAGGGGGCGGCAAGCTGCCGCGGATCGATATCGTCGATCTGAGACACCGCCGTGATCCCAGCGAGCCGCGCGAGGGACCAGCGTCTCCCCCCTATTCGTTCGTCATTCGCGAAGAGCTGGACGGCGCGCTGGTACACGCGCTGTCGCGCGGCGAACAGAGCATCCTGCTCCTCAATCGCCGTGGCTATTCATCGTTCGTGCAGTGCAGCGAATGCGGCGACGTCGTCGTCTGTCCCAACTGTGCCATCACGCTAACGCATCACCGGGCGCCTGAGCGGCTGCTTTGCCATTACTGTGGGCACCAGGAGCCGTTGAACCAGGTGTGCGGACGCTGCGGAGGGCGAACGCTCCGGCAGCGGGGACTGGGGACGCAACAGGTCGAGCGGCTGTTGGGCGATCGGTTTCCCGCGGCGTCGATCGCGCGGATGGACGTCGATACCACGAGCGGAAAGTGGGCGCACGCCGAGATACTCGATCGCGTCGCGAGCGGGGAAGTGGACATTCTCCTCGGGACGCAGATGATCGCCAAGGGACTCGATTTTCCGAACGTCACGCTCGTCGGCGTCGTGGATGCCGATACCGGAATCAACCTGCCGGA
>JAHFCS010000152.1 GCA_023249395.1 Gemmatimonadota bacterium | reverse complement strand
ACGTCATTGTAAACGCGACGACGTTCGAAGACCTCGGCGACGGGCGCACGAAAGTCGTCACGCTTTCAATCTTCCACACGACGGAGGAGCGCGACGGCATGCTGAATTCCGGCATGGAGCAGGGCATGAATGAGAGCTACGCCGCGCTCGACCGGGTGCTCGCAAAACCTGGCTCGACCTCCACGCACCTGTTGGTGCGATGATGTTGCCCAACGCTCCAAACTGCCGTGGAGATTCGCCCCGTGGCGAATCTGCAATGTTAAATTCGTTTCAAAGAGGACATTATGCGACGAATCGTGATGTTCAATCGCGTGACGGCGGAAGGATACTTCGCGGCGGCTGATGGGAACCTGGATTGGGTCGTGCCGGACAACGAGATCGACAAAGCGGGCGCGGAGGCCACCCCGGGATTCGACACGATCCTCTTCGGCCGTCGCACCTACGAGATGTTCGCGTCGTTCTGGCCGCACGTCACGGACGACTCCGCTACAGCGGCGGACCCGCATGATGCTGGACGACAATCTCCAGAAATGCGCGCCATGGCGACCATGTTGAATCAGTCGAACAAGCTGGTCTTCTCGAGGACTCTGAAGGACGTGACGTGGAATAATTCCCGACTCCTGCACGAGTTCGACCCGCGAGAGATCGAGGTGATGAAGAACGAGCCAGGCAAAGACATGATCATCTTCGGAAGCGGATCGATCGTGTCGCAACTCACGCAGCACGAGCTGATCGACGAGTATCAATTCGTCGTCAGCCCGGTGTTCCTCGGAAATGGCCGGCCGTTGTTCAGCGGTGTTACGAAGAGATTGAGGCTGAATCTGCTGGAGTCGAAGGCGTACCCCTTTGGGAACGTGTTGCTTCGCTACGCGCGCCGCGACCTGGTTCTTTAGGCTGATGCACGCGCAAAGACATGTCACTGGGCTCCAGTGCGCTGCCGCATTGATCCTGCTGGCTGCCGCAAGTCGTCCGGTATTCGCACAGCAAAGCCTTCGGCTCACTCCCGGCCTCGTGATCACACACTCGGTGCGCATTGTGCCGACGACCTATCGGATCAAGGCGCCAAGCTCGCTCGATTCCGCGGTCATCACGATTCGAGGCGACAACATCACTGTGGATTTCGGCGGCAGCGTGCTGGAGGGATCTCCGGTTGGCGCGAATCCGGATGCGGCGGCAGGCGTGGCCATCCGCATCGTTGGCGGACGCAACGTCAGAATCCTGAACGCGCGCGTGCGAGGCTACAAGGTCGGAATACTAGCGCGCGGGACGCGCGCCCTCGAGCTGCTCGACAACCAGATCAGTTATAACTGGAAGCCCCGGCTCTACAGCCTGGTCGAGCATGAGAGCCTGATGGACTGGCTTTCACACCACAACAATGAACATGACGAGTGGCTGCGCTTTGGCGCCGCCATCTATTTGAGCGATGTGCACGAGGGCAGTGTGCGGGGCAACCGTATCGAGCAAGGCATGGAAGGTCTCATGCTCGTTCGCAGCGATAGCCTGCGCATCTGGAACAACACCATTGAATTCAATTCCGGCGTCGGCATCGCGTTGTACCGCTCGAGCTACAACCAGATCATGCACAACCACGCGAGCTACAATGTGCGGGGCTTCAGTCAGGGCTTCTACAGACGAGGCCAGGATTCCGCGGACTTGCTGCTGTATGAGCAGAGTTCGCACAATGTGGTGGCGTTCAATTCCATGACCCACGGTGGCGATGGACTCTTCCTCTGGGCCGGTCAATCCACAATGGATACCGGTCAGGGTGGCTGCAACGACAATCTTTTTTACGCGAACGACTTCAGCTTTGCGCCGACCAATGCAATGGAAGCGACCTTCAGCCGGAATGTCTTCATTGGCAATCGCGCGCACGGTTCCGAGTATGGCCTGTGGGGCGGCTATAGCTACGATTCAAGGATCATCGGCAACGATTTCGCAGACAATCGCACGGGAATCGCCATCGAGCACGGTCAGGGCAACGAGATTCGCGCTAACCGGTTCGTGAATGATTCGACGGCGGTCAGACTATGGGCCGTTCCTGAAGAACCGGGAGACTGGGGGTATCCGAAACATCGCGACACGCATAGCCGAGATTACAAGATGGCGGGGAACATCTTCGCCGGCAATCGCGTCGGGCTGCGCGTTGCGCAGACTTCCGGCGCGAGTCTGACCGCCAATGAATTCATCAAGGTGGATTCGGTGTTCGTGGCTGACACATCGAAGGTGACCGCAGTGGGCAACGACACAAGCGGCTTGAATATTCGCGTTGATATTCGGAACTGGCCGCCGGCTTCACCCGCTTGGCAAGTACCGTCGGGTATTGTACTCCCGATGCGCTTACCGCGAGGCTTGAATCCCCACGAGGACCCGCTGGGACAGCGCGATCGCTCGGCGATCATCGTTGACGAATGGGGGCCGTACGATTGGCGGTCTCCGAAGCTGTGGCCGCGTGACAGCTCGTACGCCACGCCGCTCGCGTTGCGCGTGCTCGGGCCGCCGGGCGCGTGGCGCGTGATCGACCGCCGCGGCATTGCCGAGCTGTCGAGTAAGAGCGGGCGCATCGGCGATACGATCGTGGTCATGCCAACGCGCGGTTTCGAGAACGATTGGGGAATTATTCTCGAGTACCGCGGCGGGGTCACTGTTTCACCGCTCGGTGTGAGGCGCGCAGCGGGTGCGCAGTACACTTTCTCCTACGATCGCTTCAACCCAGTTGGTAGCTGGAGCGTTTCCTTCTTCGCGCTGGCGGACAGTGTTGCGCCCCGAACACCAATCACTACCGTGCAGACGCCGCGGCTCGACTATATGTGGTATAGGCCCGCGGTTCAGGGTGTGCCGCAATCCAACTTTCGAATCGCGGCCACCGCCGGTGTGAAGCTCGGGCCAGGCAAATACGTGTTGCGCACCATCAGCGATGACGCGGTGCGCGTGTGGGTGGACGACAGGCTCGTGATCGATAATTGGAAGCCACACGAGTCCGAAGTGAACGTGACGAACATCGCGCAGGGCGAGCACCGGCTGCGTGTCGACTATTACCAGTTGACAGGGTGGACGGAATTACGCGTGGAGATTGTGCGCGACGAGCGTCCCTGAAACGAATGCGTGTTTACCGCGCAGGCGACCGGCAGTGGCCGCAGAGCGGGGGAGTGATGCGGGTGGGGTTGTCGCGAAAGTGATACCCCCAGCTCAACATCCGCATCACGCGCCCGTCGCGCACGGGCGACGCGTTGACCACTTCCGTCGAGCAAATACGCGGCACGTGTCCATTACGGCAGCGCGAAAGCAACGTATGCATCGCCCGACTTCGTGCCGAGTTTTCCACCGCCGGCCGCGATGACGACGTATTGCTTGCCGCGCACGGCATAAGTACACGGTGTCGCGTAGCCAGCCGCAGGCAGCGTCGTCTGCCAGAGCAACTTGCCTGTCGCTTTGTCGAACGCGCGGAACTTTTCGTCCTGCGTGGCCGCGATGAACACCAGGCCACCTGCCGTGACGATCGGACCACCGTACTGCTCGGTGCCAGTAACGGGAACACCTCTCGCGGTCAGTGCATCGTGCTCACCGAGCGGAATTCGCCAACGGTATTCACCGGTGTTCAGATCGATCGCGCTTAATGTGCCCCAGGGCGGTTTGACGGCTGGATACCCAGTCGAGTCCCTCCAGCGTTCGTATCCAACGAACTCGTAGGGCGCACTAGTACGCCTCAACCGAGAGGCAGCGAGCTCCAACGCATGAGGAGAATTGTCGGCAGACTGGGCCTTTGGCGGCGCGGGACGATCGAGCAGGTAGGCGATGACTGCCTGCTTCTCGTCCTCCCGAAGATTCGCAAACGAAGGCATGAACCCGCGACCGCGATCTATCACCTGCTGAAGCTGTTCCGCCGATAGCCGCGTGCCCACGCCGAGAACGGACGGAGTGCGGTCGTTGCCGCGTCGATCCGCTCCGTGACAGTTGGCACAGGTGGCACCGTACACCTCTGCGCCAGCGCGCGGAGGGCCTGTCGAAGAAGGTATCCGCGCCGCTTCGCGCATCGCGGCGATCCATGGAACGTCGCTGCCGTTCACGTAAATCACACCCGTCTCTCGATCGACCGCGGCGCCGCCCCACTCACCGCCGCCGTCGAATCCGGGCAGCACGATCGTTCCCTGGCGGCTGGGGGGCGCGAACAGCGCATCATGCCGCAGCATACGAAAGCGTTGGAGTGCTACAGCGTGCGCACTCGGAGTAAGGTCAGTGAGATCAGCTTCGGTGATCGATTGCCGCGCGAAAGGTGCCGGTACGAGCGGGAATGGCTGGGTTGGCCATGTCTGCTCACCACTGAGATTGGACGCGGGCATGGCGCGCTCTTCGACAGGGAAGAGCGGATTGCCCGACGTGCGATCGAAGAGAAATACGAACCCGCTCTTGGTGATCTGGGCGACAGCGTCGACGCGTCTGCCTTCGCGCGTCGTTCTTACGAGATTGGGCGCTGCCGGCAGATCACGATCCCAGAGGTCGTGGTGCACTGTCTGGAAATGCCACAGTCGTTTGCCGGTCCTGGCATCGAGCGCGAGGAGCGTGTTGGCGAAGAGGTTTGCGCCAACACGATTACCCCCGTAGAAATCCGGTGTCGCGGAGCCGGTGGGGACGTAGATAATCGCGCGGTCCACGTCGACGCTGATTCCGGCCCATGAGTTCGCGCCGCCAGCGGTCGTCCACGCATCCGGGGGCCACGTCTCGTAACCGAACTCGCCCGGCCTCGGAATGGTGTGAAACGTCCACCGGATTCTGCCGGTGTGCACATCGTACGCGCGGATGTCGCCGGGCGCCGATCCCTCGCCCTCGCCCACGCGTGTGCCCTGGATGAGAAGATCCTGATACACTACACCCGGGCTCGTTGCGACGACGAAAGCATCGCCAACGTCGCGGCCCAGGCCGACAGTCAGGTCTACCCACCCGCTGTCGCCGAACTCCACGACAGGCCGACCGGTGGTCGCATCGAGTGAATACAGGCGCCGACCGGCGGAAAAGAAGATCCGCTGTTCGCCGCCGTCTGACCAATACGCAACCCCGCGGTTAACGTGCGACTCGCGCTCTCGATTCGCGAAGGGATCGAAGCGCCACATCAGGGTGCCACTATCGGCGCGGAGTGCGACAACGGCGAGAGCAGGGGTCGTGGCGTATAGCACGCCATTGGCGACCACCGGCGTAGCCTGAATCTCAGAACGGCGGTCGCCTGTGTGGTAGATCCAGGCGACGCGCAGCCTACCCACGTTGGTGCGATTGATCTGTTCGAGCGGCGAGTAGCGGCTATTTCCCGGATCTCCGCCGGTGGCGCGCCAATCGCTTGTCCCAATTGGACGCGGGGCGTTGTGCCCCAGGCAGCCGAGGGTGATTCCCATCAGTACAACCCAGCGCAGCGGGGCCTCTGCTTCAGTCGGCAAGAATCGAATGATGCTCAAGCTGCTCCACGTTCGTTGTGCCAACGGCGCCGACTTGCGTGCCAAGTCGGGCCGGCGACGGAGCCGTCGTTAATCGCGTCGCGTAGTGCGATGTCGATGAATTCGGGTGCGCCGACGTCGCGCACCGTGGTGAACCCCGCCTCAAGTGTGTTCCGCGCATAGGTCGGCGCGCGCGCGGCGCGGTCGATCGGACTCCGGCGAAACAGATCCGTATAATAATCGCCGCCTTGCGACGACAGGTACGTGTGGACGTCGCTCAGGCCCGGCAGGAGCGTCGCCGCCCCCAGGTCGATCGTTCGCGTCCCCGCCGGAACGGCCAGCCCGCTCCCGACCTGCACGATCCGATCACCTTCTATCAGGACCACGACATTGTCCGCGCGCTTGCCGGCGACTACGTCGATCATGTGAGCGACGCGCACGGCGAGGCGCCGAG
>JAHFCS010000151.1 GCA_023249395.1 Gemmatimonadota bacterium | reverse complement strand
GCTGGCCATGCAGCCTCCATCCGCTGACGCCGAGCGTCAGCTCACTGCCCATGATTTCATCATCGACCAGGTCTGCCTGATGCCTTCTTCGGCTGAATAGCGCGGCTTCCAGTCAATTATCCGATCGACTGTCGTCATGTAGCACTGGAATCTCATCGGTCCCATGACCTCGCGACCGTCATCCTCGATGCGGGTGCCACTCAACTCCTCGAGGAGTTCCACTACTGTCTTCACCGAAGTCATCGTTCCGGTGCCAAGATTGATCGTCCCGGTGTATTCGGAATCGAGCAGCTTTACGACGGCCTCCGCGACGTCGTCAACGTGAATGAAGTCGCGCTCAGGCTTTGTGCTCCACACCGAACCGGCGCCGGTCTCGATCAACTTTCGGATCAGGACGTCGATCAGGTCGAAGCGCCTCAACGGTGTCGGGCCATACATGTTCGACAGCCGCACGTTGATGATGGGAATCCATGCCGAATAGAACCTGCACGCCTCCTCGCTCAGGTACTTGCTCAGGGCGTGGCGTGTGCGATACGGATTGATGGGAGCGGTCTCCGCCACCGGCAGCACGATCCTGTCCGCATCATACAGCAGGATACTCGAGAAGTGGATGAACTTCTTTATCGGGTACCGCTTGAGCTGTTCCAGCACATGCACTGTGGGCGCGAGGTGATAGTCGAAGGCATTCGGCTCGTCAGGCGTCAGACTCTCCCGGTCCATGCTGTAGTTGTCGCTGTTACCGATGCAGCAGATCACCTTGCCGAACTCGATGTCGCGGAGCACATCGAGGTTGGCAAGGCTCTCGACCTGGATATGGCGGTTCTTCGTCGCCGGCTCGGTGCGCCCTACGGAGATGATCTCCGGGTGAGTCTCGAGAATATGAGAGCCCAGAAACCCGCTTCCGCCGAAGAGGATGGTGCGGGAATCCGACGGGCTCGTCATGGCAGAATTATTTCGCCGGCGAATCCCCGGTCACGGAGGCGTGGCACGATCTCGTCGTGATAGTTCCACGCGAACAACACCGCAGCGTCAGGTGTTCGCGCATCACTGAACATGCGCTCCTCATCAACGATCGGGACACGCACACCGGGCAGAAACTTGCCGATGCGGAGAGGGTTCACCTCGGTGATGTAGTCGATCATCTCGGGCCCGAGGCGGCAGTAGTTGCATACGGTCGAGGCCTTGGCGGGCGCGCCGACGCCGATGACTTGCTTTCCGTTGCGTACCAGAGAGTGAACCTGATCGAACAACCGCGCGCGCCGGACGGCGACGTCTCTTTCGAAAAGCTCGACTGTCGCCGGTTCGTAAAGCCGCTCGCTCTCCTCGAGTGCGACGAGATCTCTCACGCGCGCGTTCACCCGATGCTCTCCGGCGTGACCCGCGAAGACCCTTATGGAGCCCCCGTACACTTCCGACCGCTCGACGTCGAACGGTTCCATTCCGTATTGAGCGAAGAGGTAGATCAGCGGCTTCATCGAGTAGTAACGAAGGTGCTGATGGAACATGTTGTCGTAATGCCGCCGAGCCAGCGTATCGAGCCAGTACTGTGAGTCGGTGGCAAAGATGCCTCCGGGTGCCAGCAATCGCTTGACACCGCGCATCAATCCCCCGAGATCCGCGACGTGGCCGAAGACGCCGCAGGCCGTCATCGCATTCGCCTGGCCGTGTTGGGCGACGATGCGGTCGGCCGTCTCCTCGTCGAAGAACGCGTGCAGCGTCGGGATGCCCGCCTCGATGGCGATTCGTACCGGGTCACCGGCCGGATCTACCCCAAGGAATCGAACGCCGTGCGGTCGATATGCCTTGAGAAGGGTCCCGTCGTTCGATCCGATGTCAACGGCGAAGGATTCAGCCGTCATCCCAAGCATTCTTACCAGCTGGGGCGGCAGGCTTTGCAGATGTTCGGTCGCAGTGCGCGTGGTGCCGCTGACAAACGGGAAGTTCTTGTAAACGATTCTCGGATCAACGGTATAGCCGAGTTGCGTCAGCCCACACTCATCGCAGTGGTGCAGCTGCATCGGATAGAACGTCTCCGGCTTGTTGAGTTGTGAGGTGGAGAGTACCCGGTCACCTACGTGCTGTGGCCCGACGTCGAGACCGGGCGTCGTGAGCGCGCCGCATATCTGGCAGTGCACGGCGCGCGCCCGATCGCTTCGCGGCGCAGCGGAAAGGGGGCGCTTCTTCGATTTCGATGGCATCGGCCTTCGTTTCAATTCGTGGGCGCGAAGCACGACTGGAGACAGTTTATCACGTAGTCTGCGTCGGCGTCGGTCATCTCCGGATGACAGCCGACATAGAATGCGCATTCGTTGAGTCGCGCTGCGACCGGATACTGATCGTCAATGTTGCCGAACATCTCACGGTACGCCGGCTGGTTTATGAGTGGAAGGAGATAGCG
Organism: Gemmatimonadota bacterium; assembly: GCA_023249395.1. Classification (GTDB taxonomy): domain Bacteria; phylum Gemmatimonadota; class Gemmatimonadetes; order Gemmatimonadales; family Gemmatimonadaceae; genus UBA4720. The sequence continues at coordinate 3,480 of JAHFCS010000151.1, read as the reverse complement.
CGTCTCGACGCCACGTTCCTCGAGGTATCTGATGACGTCGGCGCGGCGATCGGAATCGCGCCTCAGAACGAGCGGAAAGAACATGTAGCCGTGATCCGACCCGGGCCTCGCCCTGGGAAGCTGCAGGCGCCCCTCGAGAGAAGCGAGTCCGGCGAGCAGGCGACTCGCTATTCGCTGCCGGCAATCCCAGTGCGCCTGGCGGTCGTCAAGCTCGGCGAGACCCAGTGCCGCTTCCAGCTCCGTGCAGCGGAAGCTGTGTCCCATTCTTACGAAGGAGAAGCGACCGTCCACGATTCGAAAGAGATCGTCACCGCTGCGCCCTTCGTCGTCGTCCATCCGAATGTAGATGGAATCGCGACCGTGATTCATCAGGCTCTTCATCAGCACGAGGAGGTCGGCGTCGTTCGTCGTGCACAGTCCCCCGACGCCGGTGGTGATCATGTGAGCGGCGTAGGTCGAGAAGCACGCGATGTCGCCGAACGACCCGACCGTCCTGCCATTGTAGCGCGCGAACATCGCTTCCGCCGAGTCCTCCACGACGCGCAGGTGATGCGCGCGGGCGATGTCGAGGATGGGATCCATGTCGCAGGGAAGACAGCCGATGTGCACCGGCATGATCGCCCGGGTTCGCGGCGTTATTCGCTCTTCGAGCCGGGCCGGGTCGAGTGTGTAGTAGAGCGGATCGACGTCAACGAAGACCGGCTTGAGACCGTTGTATACGACGACATTCGCCGTGGCGACGAAGGTGACGGCGGGGACGAGAATCTCGTCGCCGTCACTCCAACCGCACGATTCCTTGAGCGCAGCGAGAGCGATCTGAAGGGCGCTCGTTCCGCTGTTGCACATCAGCCCGAAGCGACAGCCGTGCAACGATGCGATCTCCGCCTCGAAGCGGCTCATCATCGGACCCGCGGTGAGACGATTGCTGTCGAGGACCTGGTTGACCAGTTCCTTTGCCCGGGCGCTGGTCCGGAATCCTCCCACTCCGATCTGGCGGCGGACTGGGCTGGCGGGAATCGCGGCGGTCAATGAATGTTTCTTCGGTTGAGGGGCGGAAAGGTCGCCGAAAATCACAGGCTGGTCAACCACGAAACAGACTGACATCTGGCGGAACGGGAGAGCAGGCAATCGCATGGATGCATCAAGTCTCCGGCAAAGAGTGACTCCGACGAGCGAAGCGCCGCGCATTTTCACGCCCGAGTACTACGCGCGGATGCGCGACCTGGAGAATGCGGCGTGGTGGAATGCCGGAATGAGGGAGACCGCGGCAATGCTGCTCGCCGGTGCGCAACTCGGCGACACAGGGACAATGCTGGATGCAGGTTGCGGCTCTGGGCAGACGATGTCGTGGTTTCTGAAAGCGCACCCGCAATGGCGGGCGGTGGGAATCGACATCGCTTCGGAAGGACTTGGCGTCGCCGAAGCGTCGGGATTGTCCGTCCAGCAGGGAAGCGTGCTCGATCTTCCCTTCGCGGACGACTCGTTCGATCTCGTGATCACGCTCGACGTCCTTCAGCATTTGCCGATCGACGGTGGCGATGCGCGAGCTCTCGATGAGTTCGCCAGGGTCCTGCGCCCTGGCGGGATACTGCTCGTCCGAACGAATGCCCAATCCTTCCCTCGAATCAGCGATGACCGCGAATTCTCGTATCGGCGGTACGAGTCGGCCGACCTGCGCGAGCGGCTCCGCGCGGCGGGATTCGATGTTCAGATTCTCGGACGCGTCAATGCTCTCCTCGGCCTGGCTGAAATTCCACGTGAGCTCCGCGCGAGACGGGACAACTCGCCGGCGTACCGTGGCATTCTCTCCCAGCCGCGGCGGGAACACAGCGTGCTCCGCGCGCTCAAGCTTGGCACGCTTCGGCTGGAGGGGCGCGCGCTTGCAGCGGGTTGGCAACTGCCATTCGGAAGAACCATCTTTGCACTCTGTCGCGCGCACTGACGTCTCCACGCTCGCACTGCCGCAGCGCCCGCGCCCGCACAACTCAATCGAACCGGCTCAATGGCATCACGACGGATAGCGATCATCGGTCTCGGCGAGGCTGGCTACGAGATGCATTTGCCGGCGCTCGCGCAAATGAAGAACGTGACCGTGGTCGGAGCGTGCGATGTGGACGAGCAGCGTCGTGCCCGTGCCACAGGGAAGTTCGGTGTTCCGGTTTTCGCCGACCTCGACTCGATGCTCACTGCCGTTCGACCAGAGGTGCTGATCGTCGCAACGCCGCCTGAGACTCACGCAGCTCTCTGTCTGCGGGCTATCGAGCAAGGGTTCAATGTCGTCTGCGAAAAGCCATTCGTCTCTTCGCTCGACGAGGCCGACACGGTTATCGACGCGGCCGGCGCAGCGGGGCGGCGCATTGCGCTCAACCACGAATTCCGCGAGATGCCGATCTTCCGGTCCGTCATTGAAGGCGCCGGCCCGGCGAGCGGAGAAGATCTTTTCTTTGCACAGGTGTGGCAGAGCACTGACATCCCTCAAGGTGTTGAGAGCGGTTGGCGAGGGCAGATGCAGCGCCGCACGCTCCACGAGGCCGGTGTTCACCTGGTGGATCTCGTCCTCGGCCTTTTCGGCGAACAGCCGGTTGCTGTCTGGGCATCGATGACCAACGGGGGAGCAATGGAAGGAGGAAGCGACGCGCTTACCGTGGTCTCACTGGAATTCACCGGTGGGCGCCTCGCGCAGCTCGTTCAGAATCGGCTGTGCAAGGGAGAGCCGCACTACCTCGAGCTTCGCGCCGACACCCGCACGGCTTCCTACCGCGCTTCGTTCGGCGGTCGCGCCAGGATCATCACCGGGCTCTACCGAAGCACGAAGCCTAGTGTCCGGATCGAGTATGGCACATCCGGCCTCGCGTGGCGCGAGATCGGCAACGACCGAACGATCATCGCCCGTAACCCGGGTGATCCTCGCGTCGCCGCAACACGCCGCGTTCTCGAAAAGTCGCTCGATGCGTTCGATACCGGCGGTGCACTGCCGTCGAGTGCCGCTGACGGGCGAGATGCGCTCGAAGTTATCAATGCCTGCTACACTGCTGCCGACACCGGTCAGCGCACACTCGTCGCGCGCGATTCCACACTGAGGCCGGGACTCTCTCGCTCCGGCTCAACCAGCAGTTGATGACTGAAGTCCGGCCGTTGCGCGCCGCAATCGTCGGAGCCGGGCTCATGGGAAGATGGCACGCCGACGCAGTCCGTCGTGCTGGTGGAGTAGTGACCATTGTGGCCGACGCGGACTCGTCGCGCGCTTCATCGCTGGCGCGAAAAGTCGGAGCCCAATCGACAACGAGAATTGGCGGAATGCTGTCGCGCGACGCCGTGGATGTCGTCCACGTCTGTACCCCGCCAGGCGATCATGACAGCGTCGTTCGCGCAGCGATCGAGGCAGGGCGGCACGTCCTGGTAGAGAAACCGCTCGCTCCGACCGCAGCAGCGACCGCCGAGCTCTACGCGGCCGCCACGGAAGCTCGCGTCCTCCTTTGC
>JAHFCS010000150.1 GCA_023249395.1 Gemmatimonadota bacterium | reverse complement strand
GCGGATAAGGCGCTCGAAGCACTGACCGTGCCGACGCTACTGATCGTCGGTGGCATGGACACGGTCGTGATCAACCTGAACCGGGACGCGCTCGGACGGCTCCGCTGCGTAAAGAGACTGGAGATAGTGCCACGCGCAGGTCATCTGTTCGAGGAGCCGGGAGCTCTGGAGCAGGTCAGCCAGCTCGCGAGGGATTGGTTCGAGCGCTACCTGATCGCCGCATCGCCCTGATTCCACGCACTTGAACCTGTAGGCATGCCGCTGCGGCGTGGGCCCGTGACGATAATGCGCGCGGCGGGACTCGAACCCACGACCTTCGGCTCCGGAGGCCGACGCTCTATCCAACTGAGCTACGCGCGCAACTCGCGGTTTCATCCTGACACACCGCTGTCAGCATAGTAACCCGCGCCGAGAGGAGGGTCAACGCGCGCCTCGCGCTCTGTTGCGCTGCTTCGCTTTGGGGCTCGCGTCCGGGCGGTTAATTTGCGACCATGCTCCTCCAAAAAAGAAAAATCACGGTAATCCCGGGCGACGGCATCGGACCCGAAGTCATGGCTGCAGCTCTCGAGGTTGTCGCTGCCTCCGGTGTATCGATAGAGCCCGAGATATGCGAGGCCGGCGCGAAAACCTTCGCTCGCGGAATCGAATCCGGAGTGCCATCGGAGACGGTGGAGTCCATCGAGAATACGAAGGTCGTTCTCAAGGGACCGCTCGAGACGCCCATCGGCTACGGCAACAAATCAGCGAACGTTACCCTTCGCACGCTGTTCGAGACCTTCGCGAACCTGCGCCCCGTGCGCGAGCTCCCCGGAGTGCATACCCCATTCACCGGTCGCAACCTCGACATCGTCATCGTGAGAGAAAACGTCGAGGATCTTTACACGGGCATCGAGTACATGCAGACCCCGGGTGTGGCGCAGGCTCTCAAGATCATCTCCCGCACCGGTTGCGAGAAGATCGTCGAGCTCGCCTTCGAGTTCGCGGTCGCGGCGGGGCGCAAGAGTGTTCACTGCGCGACGAAAGCCAACATCCTCAAGCTGACCGAAGGAATGCTGCAGCACACGTTCGAGGAGATCGCCCCCAGCTATCCGACGATCAAGGCCAGGCACATCCTGATCGACAATTGCGCCCATCAGCTCGCAATGCGGCCGGAACAGTTCGACGTCATCGTCACGACGAACATGAACGGCGACATCCTGAGCGATCTGACTTCCGGCCTCACTGGCGGTCTCGGGTTTGCGCCATCGGCCAACATCGGGAGCGACGTCGCGATTTTCGAGGCCGTTCACGGGTCGGCGCCCGACATCGCCGGCAAGAACGTCGCAAATCCGACGGCGCTGATTCTCAGCGCCGCGATGATGCTCCGGCACATCGGTGAGGGAAAGGCTGCGGGCGACATCGAGCAGGCGGTCCTTGTGACGCTCGAGAGCGGCGTGCGCAGCGGCGACATGCCTGGGTACGCCAAGCCCTACAAGACTACAGAGTTCGCGGCGGCGGTCATCTCGAACCTCGGCAAACTGTCAGGCACGAAGGCTACCCGCGACTTCGAGGCTGTGAAGCTCCCGCCGCGCACGACCGAGGTCGCGGCGGTCGACGTCGCCACGCGAAAGGTCACCGGCGTGGATGTCTTCATCGAGAGCACACTCCAGCCTCAGGAGCTGGGCGATGAGCTTACAGCCGCTCTCGACGGGACGACTTTTCTGCTCCACGCGATCACCAACCGCGGCAATACCGTTTATCCCGTGGGGGAAAGAGCGGTCACCCTGGTGGACCAGTATCGGTGCCGCTTCATGGCGAAGGATCGCGGCACCGACCTCGGCGATCCGGAGATTCTGTCACTTCTCACCCGCATCGGCGAAAGCAGCCGCTGGATGCACGTCGAAAAGCTTCAGCTTTTCGACGGCGAGGATGGATTCAGCCGCACGGCGAAATCATGACCAGATCGATTCGCATTATCACGCCGGCGCTGATCGCGGCGGCCAGCCTCGTTTTGCCGGCTACCGCCCCCGCGCAATCGGCGCTTCCGCTCAAGCAATCCCCCAAGCCGACTACGGCCGCAATCACGGCCGCGGATGCGATGACGCGTCTCTACATTTTTGCCGACGATTCGATGATGGGTCGGCGGGCTGGGGATGAAGGTGGAATGAAGGGCACCGCATACATCGAGCGCGAGGTTCGGCGACTCGGTCTGATTCCCGCCGGTGACAGCGGGACATTCTTTCAGGCCGTGCCCCTGTACAGTCGCACAGTCGATCTCACTGCTCCGCTTATGGCGGACAGCGAGCGCGTCGTTGCGGGAACCGACTTCATTCCCCTTAGCGGAGGGGGCATTCCGAAGTCGATTGACGGACTTCAAGTGATCTTTGCGGGAAACCCGGCGGATTCGACAGCGTCGATCACATCGCAGCAGGCGGCGGGGAAAGTGGTTTTCGTGGCCGGTCCCAGCGTCGCCGCCGGTCGCCGGTATCCGGACGCTGCAGCGTTCATGACGATCATTCCTCAATCACAGATCCCGCAGTTCCGGGCCTTCGCGCTCAACCGCTCGGTCCACCTCAGGAGTGACCGCGACACTGTCCAGACCCGCTGGACTATCGTCGTCCCGATGGCGTCAGTCACGAAATTTCTCGGCGTGCCTCTGGAGAACACCCGCCCGGGCACAGTCGGCCGCACGCTTCACGGCGCGGTTCGCTATACCATCGCACTGCCCCCGGCGCGCAATGTCGTTGCGATTCTCAGAGGAAGCGATCCGAAGCTTCGCGGCGAATTCGTAGCGATTGGTGCGCACAACGACCACCTCGGAGTGCGTCGTGCCGGCCCTCTGGATCACGACTCGCTCAAGGCATACAACGACGCAGCAGAGCGTATCTACGTCGCACGGACCCACGAGGGAACGCAGTTTCCCGGCGCCGGCCTGACGCCGGAAGAGCGGGCGTCCATTCACATCAACGTTGACAGTCTCCATCGCATTCGTCCCGCGCGGCTGGACTCGATCTACAACGGCGCCGACGACGACGGCTCAGGCTCCGTCGGTGTTCTCGAGATCGCCGAGAAGTTCGCGCTGTCGTCACAGAAGCCCAGGAGGTCCCTGATCTTCGTCTGGCACACCGCCGAAGAGGCTGGACTTTTTGGCTCCGAATATTTCACTGACAATCCGACCGTCCCGCGCGATTCGATTGTAGGACAGCTCAACATCGACATGATCGGTCGCGGCGAAGCCGGTGACATTCCCGGAGGCGGCCCGCACTACCTGGAGCTGATTGGCAGCCGTCGCCTCTCTACCGAGATGGGGGATCTCGTGGAAGCGGTGAACAAGAGCGGAGGCCACAACTTCGTCTTCGACTACACCTTCGACGCCAATGGCCATCCTGAGAACATCTACTGCCGGAGCGACCATTACGAGTACGCGCGGTATGGCATTCCAATCACTTTCATCACCACCGGCGGCCACAGCGACTACCACCAGCTAACGGATGAGCCGCAGTACATCAATTATCCGCACCTCGCGAGGGTCGCGAGCTTCGTGGCCGACGTCGCGGCTCAAATTGCGAACCTCGACCATCGGCTTGTCGTGGACAAGCCCAAGCCCGATCCGCACGGCGAGTGCAGGCAGTAGCAGCATGGTCGAATGCCCGGTGCCTTCGGCCGCCGGGCACCTGCTCGCATCGAGGCGGGCTAGTGAGCCGTACGGTGCTCGGCTATCTGGAAAGCGATGAAAGAGTGGATCGCCTGCAACGCCTGACGGTCCGTCGTCTGGATGTGAACCACGCCACCGTGGGGAAGCTCCTCTACCGTGTACGTGATCCGGTCCGCGAGCTGCGCCATCAGAGACGTGCCCGGCACCGGCTTCTGATGGACGAAGCCCGGGAGAGCAAAGTCTCCTCTTCCAAATGATCGCGCGATCAGCAGCAGGTGAGCGCGGATCTGGCTGATCCCCATGTCGTCGTGAATCTGGCTCTCGAGAATGATGTCGCCGCCATCGGGTCGCGACGCGAACTGATGCGCGAGGGCCATCGGATCTTCCCCCACCACCTCACCGTGGCGCGTGTCCATCGACTTGAAGGCGCTGTCCGCCTCCGCCGCTGTGACCGGCTCCGGAGTGCCAACGGCCTGGGTCCGCTTGGACGCGTCGCACGCGGCGATGGAGACAAGTGCGACGATATACGCCGTTGCGTGGCGCATGAAACTCTCCTGGAGTGAGCTGGTCAGATAACGTGTAAGACGTTCAAGAACCGCGCTGGGCGGGATAGCGAAAGCACGGGCAATCGCGTCTTTTTAGTACGCAGCCGAGTCCCTGAGTGCTGGCGGGAAACGCAGGATGACGGAAGCGCCGCACACAACAATCCTCGACAAGGGAGATCGACCGTTGAGCGAATCCACGAGCTACGACCGACGAGCTTTCATGGGTTACTTTGCGAGCATCGGACTCGGATCGACGCTCTTCCCTGGTGTGCTTTGGGCGAAGATCTCGGCCGGAGAAGAAATCACCGCCGCAACGATCGCAAACGCCGAGGAAATCGCGGGACTCAAGTTCGACGATGCCGAGCGGGCGATGATGCTCGACGGACTCAAGACGCAGGAACAGCGCATCGAGGCGCTGCACAAGATTCCGATCGCGAACAGCGAGCCCCCGGCAATCATCTTCAATCCCGTGCCGGCATGGCGTACCCCGCCGCGGGCCCCGAAGAAGCCGATGGTCCGCGGACCCGTCGCGGCGAGGCGCGTCTCAGCCAGTCTCGAAGAGCTAGCCTTTCTCCCTGTCACGGAGCTCTCGGATCTCGTGCGCAGGCGGAAGGTCACCTCGCTTCAGCTGACCCGGATGTACCTCGACCGCCTCAAACGCTACGATCCCGTCCTCAAGTGCGTCATCGCTCTCACCGAGACTCGCGGCCTTGCGCAGGCGCGAGCGGCTGACGCCGAGATCGCCCGCGGAAAATATCGCGGAGCCCTCCATGGAATTCCGTGGGGCGCAAAAGATCTGCTCGCTGTGCGCGGATACAAGACCACCTGGGGCGCCGGTCCCTACAAGGAGCAGGTGATCGACGACGACGCAACGGTCGTCCAGCGACTCGATGCCGCCGGCGCAGTCCTCGTCGCCAAGCTCACCCTCGGCGAGCTCGCGCAGGGCGACATCTGGTTTGGTGGGATGACGCGGAATCCCTGGAAGGTGGATCAGGGCTCGAGTGGGTCTTCTGCCGGTCCTGCGTCTGCGGTCGCCGGTGGTCTCATCGGCTTTGGAATCGGCAGCGAGACGCTCGGCTCCATTTCATCGCCCTCCACGAGATGCGGCACGACGGGACTGCGACCGACGTTCGGAAGGGTGCCGAAGTCGGGTGCGATGGCGCTGTCGTGGAGCATGGACAAGCTCGGACCGCTGTGCCGCAGCGTCGAAGACTGCGCGCTCGTGCTCGATGCGATTCACGGTCCGGACGGCAAGGATGCGAGCGCGATTGCGGCTCCTTTCAACTGGGATGCGTCGCTCAAGCCCGGCAGGCTGCGCGTCGGATACGTGAAGGCCGCGTTCGATCTTCCAGTCACGGACCCGAAGGACGAGAAGCGAACGCTGCATCCGACAAAAAAGTTCGACGATGCCGCCCTCGCAGTATTCAAGAGGATCGGCGTGAACCTCATTCCCGTCGATCTTCCCGACCTCCCGTACGATGCGATGCGAATCATTCTCACCGCCGAAGCCGCCGCGGCGTTCGACGAGATGACGCGTTCGAATCGCGACAACGAAATGGTGCAGCAGGGCAAATTCGACTGGCCTAACACATTCCGTACGGCGCGGTTCATTCCGGCCGTCGATTACGTGAATGCCAATCGGGTCCGCAGCCGCGCGATCCGCGCGTGGGACGAGTTGATGCAGAAGGTCGATGTCATCGTGACCCC